>JAJTHX010000283.1 GCA_021300125.1 Betaproteobacteria bacterium
CCGGCGCGCCCCCGGCATAGGCGACGATCTGGTCGAAGATGTTACCGAAAATTCGCTCGTAGCCGTTGCGCTCGACATAACCGATGTGCGGGGTGCACACCGCGTTGTCCAGGACCAGCAGCGGATGCTTCGCGCCGAGCACCGGCTCGTCCTCGAACACGTCCACCGCGGCCATGCCCGGACGTCCCGCCTGCAGTGCGGCCTCCAGCGCACCCGGCGCGATCAGGCCGGCGCGGCTGGTATTGACGATCAGCGCGGTTTTTTTCATCCGTGCGAGGTCGGCCGCGGTGACGATGCCGCGGGTGGCCTCAATCATGCGCAGGTGCAGCGAGATCACGTCGCTGTTTTCGAAAAATGCCTCCTTGCTGCCTGCCGCGGCATACCCGTCGGCACGCGCACGCTCGAGGGAACCTTCGCGCCCCCACACCAGCACCTTCATGCCGAAGGCCTTGCCGTAGCCCGCAACCACGGCGCCGATGCGGCCGTAGCCGAAGATGCCCAGGGTCTTGCCGCGCAGGCCCATGCCGACGGTGGACTGCCAGCGCCCCGCCTTCAGCGCCGCGACCTCCTGCGGAATGTGGCGCATCGCCGCGATGATCAGGCCCCAGGTCAGTTCCGCCGTGGCATACGAAGGCTGGCCGGGGTGCAGGCTGGTGCACAGCAGCACGCCGTGTTTCGTGCAGGCATCAAGATCAATGTGCGGATAGACGCTGTGATGGCTGATCAGCTTCAGTTTCGGCAGGCGCTCGATCAGCGGTGCACGGATCGGCGTGCGTTCGCGGATCAGCACCAGCGCCTCGGTGTCCTTCAGGCGCTCCGCAAGCACACCGACATCCTTGGTGTGGTCGTTCCACACCGTCACATCATGCCCCTTGAGCCTGGCGAAGCAGTCGAGGCTGCGGATCACGTCCTGGTAGTCGTCGAGGATGGCAATCTTCATGGTTTTAATAAGTATTTGATTTTATTGATAAATGATATTGGCCGACCTTCAGTTCAGCCAACCTTTCTCCCGCGCCTGGGCGAGCACCTCGTCCACGATCTCCGGCGCGCGACCGACATAGGTCGTCGGGTCGAGCACCGCCTTGATCTCGGCCACGGTCATGGCCTGCTTCACCCGCGCGTTCTGCATCAGCGCATCCTCGAAGGACATGCTCTTCTCGATGCCATGCATCGAGGCTTCGTAGACCAGTTCGTGCGCGGTTTGCTTGCCCACCTTTTCCGACAGCTCGAACATGACGCGCTCGGAGAGCAGGAAACCGCCCAGGGCATCCAGGTTTTTGCGCATGCGCGCGGCGTCCACATGCAGGCCGGAAATCACGTACTTCATGATCGACAGCATGCCGCCGACGATCAGGCAGGACTCGGGCAATGCCTTCCACTCGCCGCGCCAGGCCGAGCCGTCGCGCTCGTGCTCGATCAGCATGGACTCCAGCATGTAGGCGACGTTGTAGCGCACCGCGCGGCTGGCGCCGACCACCGCCTCGCAGCTCGAGGGGTTGCGCTTGTGCGGCATGGTCGAGGAACCGACCTTGCCGGCACTGAACGGCTCGTACAGCTCTCCGATCTCCGTATGCTCGAGATTGATGATCTCGTTGGCGATCTTCGCCAGCGTCGCGCTGATCAGGCCGAGCACGTTGACGTATTCGGCGAAGCGGTCGCGCGCCGGCTGCCAGTTGATGTCGGCCACGCCCAGGCCCAGCCGCTTCATCAGCCGCTGCTCCAGCGCCTTGGCCTTCGGGCCGTACGAAGCCTGGGTGCCGACCGCGCCGACCATGCCGCCGACGAATACCCGGGGTTCCAGCTGGCGCAGCCGCTCGTAATTGCGGCCCATTTCCGAAAGCCAGATCGCCGCCTTGTGGCCGAAGGTGATCGGCAGTGCCTGCACGCCGTGCGAGCGCCCGACCATCGGCGTGGCGCGATGCGCCTCGCACAACTTGGCCAGCGCCTGGCCGATGGCCTTCATGTCGCGCAGGTAGACCGCATGCGCGTCCTTCATCTGCAGCACCACCGCGGTATCGAGCACGTCCTGCGTGGTCGGCCCGAAGTGGATGTATTCGCCGTGGTCGCCGGGGCAGAGCTTCTGCACCGCCTTCAGCGCCGGCACCAGCGGATGCTTGATGCGGCGGATTTCAGCGGACACCTCGTCCATGTTGATGCGGTCGATCTTGGCGTTGGCCGCGATGTCGGCCGCCGCGGCCTTGGGGATGATGCCGAGCTCGGCCTGTTCCAGCGCCAGCGCCGCCTCGAAGTCGTACCACTTCTGCACGCGGTTGCGGTCATTGAAGATCGCGCGCATCTCCTCGGTGCTCCACAGGTGCTGTAACAGCGCATCGTCAAAAACGCCGGAAGCCATGGTGTAGTTCTCCTCGTGGTGTTGCGGTTGGATGCGGTGCGACCCGGAAAAAAACAGCAGCTCAGGCCGCGGCCAGTGCGCGGTTCGCGGGCATGCGCATGAAGGACTCCATCGCGTGCCAGAACTTGTGGCGGTTGATGCCCAGGGTCGCCGCATGGGCGAGCCCCGAGACAAACACGAACTGCTTGTCCTTGCTCGGCAGCTTGCCGAAGAAATCGAGCAGGTCGGACTCGGCGGCAATGCCGTCATACTCGCCGCGGATGATGCACACCGGGCAGCTGATCTGGAGCGGATCGATCACCGGCAGGTGCGCGCACATGTCGAGGTAGGTGCCGTTGGGCACCGTGTCGCCCAGCGCGAGTTCGGCCGCGGCAAGCGCGTCGGCGGCGATCATTTCCGAGGTGCCCGGCTTGTCGCGGGTGAACATGCTGCGCACGAAATCGACATCGACCTTGCGCCGCGGATTCTTGCGGTACTCGTCCACCTTCTCGCGGCGCTTGGCCAGGGTCGGCGAGCCGGCGCCGGTGTAGACCAGGGCAGACACCATCAGCCTGCGCACCCGGCCCGGATTGAGCTGGGCATACAGCGCGGCGCGCAGCGCACCCGAGGAACCGCCATACATGAACACCTCGCGCTGGCCGGTCTCGCGCTCGACCAGAGCCATCGCAGCAGCCAGATCCTCGGCGCCGGAGGCGATGCCCGAATGGCTGTCGGTGCGATCGGAGCGGCCGTAACCTTCATGGTCCATGGTCCACACGTCATAGCCGAGCGCCGCGAAATGATTCATCAGGGAATAATCATCACGGCCGGGCACATTGAGGTCGAAGCTGTTGCGGCCGGAGGCCGAGGAGCCGTGCACCAGGAACAGCACCGGCGCGCCGCGACCGGCGGCACGTTTGCGGTAGACATAGAGTTTGACGGCGGCACCGCCGGCCACCGTTTTTTGCACCCGGTATTCGTCGCTCTGGATCGACGGGCTTTGCAGCGATGTGTCTGACATGTGGAAGGATTCCGGGCCGGTTGAAAGCGGTGGATTATCGCACCGCGCGTGCGCCGGACCCCGCACAAGTCCGAATGCTGGCCGCGTGTAGAATCAACTTCAACACGATACTGAACAATCTGCGTCAGCAACCGGTATCCCACACGAACCACCATCGCGGAGCGCGCCATGACCACCCCTGCCACGAAAATCGTCAGCCTGGCCGAACTCGCCGCGCGGATTCCCGACGGCACCGCGCTCGGCCTGGGCGGCGTGTTCCTGCATCGCGGCCCCTTTGCGCTGGTGCGCGAGCTGGCACGGCAGCGCCGCCGCAACCTGGAAATCATCAAGCCCTCGCCCGGTTACGACCTCGACCTGCTGTGCCGCGCCGGCGCGGTGAGCAAGGTGCGCGCCGGCATCGTCGCGATGGAAGGCAATTTCGGCCTCGCTCGCTGGTACCGCAAAGCAATCGAGCAGCACGTGGCCGCGCTCGAAGAACACGCCTGAATCACCCTGGTCTCGGGGCTGCGTGCAGCCTCCTACGGAATACCCTTCCAGCCCGTGGCCGGTGTCCACGGCAGCGAACTCGTGCGCGTCAACCGCTGGCAGACCGTGCGCGACCCCTACGGCAGCGGCAGGGATGTCTACGTGATCCCGGCCATCCATCCCGATATCGCGGTGATCCACGCCGCGGAGATTGATGCCCAGGGCAATGCCCGGGTCTACGGTTCCCCGTTCTGGGACCACCCGCTGACCCGCGCCGCCAAACGCGTGCTGGTCACCGCGGAAAAACTGGTGCCGACCGAACGCCTCGCCGCCCGGCCCGAACTGACCCTGGTGCCGGGCTTTCTGGTCGAAGCCGCGGCCATCGTACCCAAGGGCGGCTGGCCGGGCTCAATGCATCCCGAATACGACATCGACTATCCCGCGGTCGAACACTACATGCAGGACGCGCAGGGCATCCTTGAAGAACATCTCGCCGCCGCGCCGGAATGCAGCATTGCGGATTAATTACACGGCGATGAGCACGCGGTGATGAGCACCCTGCGCAGTTTCCCGCCGGTGGCGGCCGCCGGCGCCCGTGTGCTGATCCTCGGCAGCATGCCCGGCGCCGAATCGCTGCGCGCCGGCGAGTACTACGCCCATCCGCGCAACGCCTTCTGGCCCATCCTTGCCGACCTCATCGGCACTGCGCACGATGCGCCCTACGCGCAGCGCATCAGCGCCCTGCGCGCCAGCGGCATCGCACTGTGGGACGTACTCGCCGCCTGCACGCGTCGCGGCAGCCTCGATTCGGCGATTGATGCGGCTTCGATCATCGTCAACGACCTGCAGGGGTTTCTGCTGCAGCATCCTCGGATCAGGGATGTGCTGTTCAACGGCGCCGCCGCCGAACGCTATTTCATGCGCCACGTGGCGCCCGGCCTGGAGGCCGAGGCACTGCGCCTGATCCGGCTGCCCTCAACCAGCCCGGCACATGCGACGCGCAGCCTCGCCGACAAGCGCCGGCTATGGCATCAGACGATGAATAAAATAATCAAATAAATCAATGGATTACATGAACACACCGATCCTGCTCGCGATCCTTGGCACGGTCTGCTTCGGCGCCGGCATGATCAGTTCGCGGCTGGGGCTGCGCGATACCGATGCCCGCACCGGTGCGGCGATCAGCGTGCCGGCGGCGACACTGCTGTTCGTGGCCAGCGCGCCGTTCACCGTGGATGCGGAAGCTTTCAGCCTTGATGCCGCACTGATCTTCGCTGCTGTGGGGCTGGTCTATCCGGCGATGGTCACGCTGATGACCTTCCGCAGCAACGAACTGCTGGGGCCGACAGTGACCAGCGCGGTCTCCGGCACCGCGCCGCTGTTCGCGATCCTGGCCGCCGCCCTGTTGCTCGGGGAACAGGTGCCGGCACAGGCGGCAATTGCCGCGCTGGGTGTTGCCGTCGGTGTCGCACTGCTTTCCTGGCGGCAGGAATCCGCCGCCGGTACGCTGCGCGGACGCTCGCTGCTATGGCCGGTCGGCGGCGCGCTGCTGCGCGGCCTGGCGCAGACCGGGGCCAAGGCCGGCCTGCTGGTCTGGGCCAACCCCTTCGCCGCGAGCCTGATCGGCTATCTGGTGTCTTCCGCCGCGGTATTCGGTGCCGCCCATGCGCGCAGCGGCGGCCGGCGCCAGGCCAGCGCCGCCGGTAAACGCTGGTTCATCGCCACCGGCCTCATCAACGGCTCGGCGATGGTACTGATGTACGGCGCACTCGCCCAGGCGCCGGTATCGACCGTGGCGCCGATCATCGCCGCCCATCCCCTGGTCACCGTTCTCGGCAGCGCGCTGTTCCTGCGCGATGAAACACTGCGGCCGCAAATGGTCTGCGGCGCGATCATCACCGTCGCGGCGATCACCTGGCTGGCGCTGCACCGCCATTAAAATACCGTCATGGACTGGACCCCCTTCAGCTTTGTCGTGATTCACCTCGCGCGCCAGATCCGCGCCAACGAAATC
>JAJTHX010000349.1 GCA_021300125.1 Betaproteobacteria bacterium
CGACGCCAGCCCGGCCGGCGAGGTCGTGGTCGAATACTGGGCCGGCCCGACGGAAGCCCAGCCTGTCTCCCGCCGGCTGAAGTCGGCGATCCTGCTGTACGTCGTGCATCTGTTCGAGAACCGCGGCGTCCTCGCGGCGAACAGCTCCGTCGAGCTGCCGCAGGCCTTCGAGGCCCTGCTCGCGAGCGAGTCACACTCCGGGGGCTGGTGAATGATTCCCGCGGGCCTGCTCACCGAGACCTTCGTCGCCGAGTCACGGCCGGTCGCCGAGCGTGACGATCACGGCGGCCTCGTGGCCGGCCAGGAGTGGCCGGAGGTCCGCCGGTTCCACGGCAGCTACGAGGCCCAGAGCTACGTCGAGGCGGAGAACCGCGCCCAGGTCGGCGGCACGCTCCAGGCCCTCGTCCGCTGCCGCTGGTTCCCCGACATCGTCGGCGGGATGCGGCTCCGGTGGGCCAGCCGCGGCGACCGGCTGCTCTACGTCTCGGCCGTCGTCGAGCGGGCCGGCCGGACCGAGCTCGAGATCACCGTCGAGGAGCAGGTCGCATGATCTCGCTCTCGTGGAACAGCAACTTCGAGCCGAATAGCTTCGACGCCGACAAGCACATCGGCGCGCTGATGAGGGCCTACCGCGAGCTGCCGCGGCACATCGCCAGGAAGCATCTAGGCGCGTCGATGCGGAGGGTCCTACGCCCCGCAGTGCCAATCCTGCGCCGCAACACGCCACCGACTGGGGTCCGCCGCGGTCGGCGAAAGAAGGGCGAGAAGGCAAGGTCGACGGGGGCCCTAAGAAGGGCCGCCACGATCCGCGTCGGCCAGACGGGAACCAACAAGGCCTTCGACGCCTTCGTCGCGCGTCCGCTGCCGTCGATTGATGCCGAGGGTGTGCGGCAGGTGATCGACGTCTACTGGCAGGCCGAAGGCCTGACCCGGCCCAAGGGCAGCCCGGAGCAGTACATGGATCTGTCGTATCAGCAGCGGGCCGGGCTCTGAACCGCGACTCGCCGGCCCTCACAGGCTTCAACTGAACATCCAAAAACAGCGGAGGAGTCCCATGCGCAACACCTGCAAACTGTTTTTCGCCCTGTCGCTGACGGCCGCGGCCGTGCTGCCGGTGCAGGCCAGCGATCCCGCGGAGAAATATCCCTCTCGCCCGATCCGCATCATGGGGCAGGGTGCGGGCAGTACCGCCGACTATCTGTCGCGCTATATCGGCCAGCGCCTGTCCGAGCGCTGGGGCCAGCCGGTGGTGGTGGACAACCGCGCCGGCGCCGGTGGCACGCTGTCGGCCGAAGTGGTGGCCAAGGCGGCGCCCGACGGTTATTCGCTGGTGATGGGTCACGCCGGTCCGATGGTCAGCGCGGTGGCGCTGTATCCGAACCGCGGCTACGACCCGCTGAAGGATTTTTCGCCGATCACCAAGACCACCACCGGCGTCACCGTGCTGGTGCTGCACCCTTCCGTGCAGGCGAAGTCGGTGCAGGAGCTGGTGGCGCTGTCGCGGCAGAAACCGCTGACCTATGCCTCGGCCGGCAACGGTACCATCAGTCATCTCACCGGCGAACTGTTCAAGCAGGTGACCAAGGCCGACATCCAGCACATCCCGTACAAGAGCGCCGGTTTTGCGCTGACCTCGATCCTGTCGGGCGAGACGCAGATTTCCTTCCTGTCGCCGATCACCGCCTATGCGCAACTGAAGTCGGGCAAGGTGCGCGCGCTGGCGGTCTCGGGCAAGGAGCGTTTCCCCGGCGCACCGGACATTCCCAGCGCCACCGAAGCCGGCATTCCGGGCATGGTCGCCGAACTGTGGTTCGGCCTGTTCACCACGGCGAAGGTGCCCAGGCCCATCGTCGACAAGCTGCACCGCGAAGTCACCGGCATCCTCAACACGCAGGAGGTGCGTGATGGCCTGTTGCAGCGGGGTGCGATCGCTTCGCCCTCGACCCCGGCCGAGCTGCACGCCTTCGTCAAAAGCGAGATCGAGCGCTGGACACCGATCATTCGTGCCGCGGGGATCAAGGCGGACTGAGGGCTGCAGTGATGCGCGCGGATTGATGAGAGATGAGCGTTATTCATAAGTAATTGATTTTATTGGAGAAATTTTGATGGCGCGGAAACCGAAAAAAGTCGAGCCGAAGCTGGTCAAGGCTTCGGGCATCGATCCGAAGAAGCGGGTGTCTTCGGCGCCCGACGGTCTCTACGATCCGGCGAATCCCAACCATCGCTGGGACCGTCCGCTGCAGGCGCCGGGCCGCATGCAGGTGGACTTTGAAGAACGCGTCGATTTCCGCCGGCTGCACGAGTACCGCCTCGCGCGCACGCGCAACGCGCTGAAAAAATCCAAGCTCGGCGCGCTGCTGGTGTTCGACCAGATCAACATGCGCTACATCTCGAGTACGGTGATCGGCGAGTGGGCGCGCGACAAGCTCACCCGCTGGTGCCTGCTCACCGGCAACGGCGAGCCCTGGGTGTGGGACTTCGGTTCCGCGGTGCGCCACCACAAGCTCTATGCGCCGTGGCTGCCGAAAAACCATTCCATTCCCGGCCTCGCCGGCCTGCGCGGCGCGGTGTCGCCGAAGGTCGGCCTGTTCGAACAGGCAGCCAAGGAGATCTACGACATCCTCAAGCAGGAGGGTGTGGCCGACATGCCGATCGGCATCGACGTGGTCGAGCCGCCTTTCCTGTTCGCGCTGCAGAAGCTGGGCCTGAAGGTGATGGACGGCCAGCAGGTGATGCTCGACGCGCGCGAGATCAAGAGCTACGACGAGATCACGCTGCTCAACATGGCGGCGGCCATGGGCGACGGTGTCTACCAGGACATCTACGAAATGCTGAAGCCGGGCATCCGCGAGAGCGAGATCGTCGCGCATGCCACCAAGCGTTTCTACGAGATGGGTTCGGACTGCGTGGAGGCGGTGAATGCCATTGCCGGCGAGCGCTGCAGCCCGCATCCCCACAACTTCACCGACCGGCTGATCCGCCCGGGCGACCAGGCCTATTTCGACCTGATCCAGTCGTACATGGGCTACAAGACCTGCTACTACCGCACTTTCACCGTCGGCAGTGCCACCCCGGCCCAGCACGACGCCTACAAGCGCGCGCGGCGCTGGATGGATGACGCCATCGCGATGCTGAAGCCCGGCGTGTCCACCGACGAGGTGGCGCGCGCTTTCCCCAAGTGCACCGACATCGGCTTCGAGACCGAGATGGCGGCCTTCGGCCTGAACTTCTGCCACGGCCTCGGCCTCGGCCTGCACGAACGGCCGCTGATCTCGCGGCTGAACTCGTTCAAGGATCCGTACGAGCTGAAGGCCGGCATGGTGTTCGCGGTGGAGACCTTCTGCCCGGCCAAGGACGGTGTGTCGGCCGCGCGCATCGAGGAAGAGGTGGTGCTGACGCCGGATGGCGCGAAAGTGATCACGCTGTTCCCGGCACAGGAACTGCCGATTGCGAATAAATACTGAGGGCATTCACCGCCAAGGCGCCAAGAGCGCCAAGAAAACCTTGAATGCTGAAAGTTAAAAATCTTTGTTTTGATCTTCTTGGCGCTCTTGGCGTCCTGGCGGTAAAAAAGTTTTTGAATTGAGGAATCTCCATTGGATAGCACAGCAAAACGCAAGAAAGGCGCGCCCGCCGATGACGACATCGGCCGCGACATCCGGCTCGAGCTGTTTCGCATGCAGCTTGAGCTGCGGCTCTGCGAGAAGCGCGCCTACGACCTGTTCCTGCAGAACCTGATCAAGGGCACCAGCCACCTGTCGCTGGGCCAGGAAGCCATCGCTGCCGCCTTCGGCGTGGCGATGCGCCCCGATGACTGGACCTTCTGCACCTACCGCGGCCATGCCCACACGCTGGCGCGCGGCGCCTCGATGAGCGGCGTGCTCGGCGAGCTGATGGGCCGCGAGTGCGGCCTCTTGGGCGGCAAGGGCGGCTCGATGCACCTGACCGACGTGTCCAAAGGCGCGATGGGTTCCTACGCGATCATCGGTGCGCACCTGCCGGTGGCGGCGGGGGCGGCCTGGAGCGCGCAGTACCGCGGCACCGAGCAGGTGGCGGTGTGTTTCTTCGGTGACGGCACCACCAACATCGGCGCCTTCCATGAGGCGCTGAACTTCGCGGTGGTGTGGAAGCTGCCGGTGATCTTCGTCTGCGAGAACAACCTGTACATGGAGTACACGCCGATCCACACCGTCACCGCGGTCGAGCATCCGGCGGCGGACCGCGCGGCAGCCTACGGGCTGGAGAAGGTCGTGGTTGACGGCAACGATGCCGACGCGGTGTACCGCACCGCGACGAAATACATGGCCCGCGCACGCCAGGGCGGCGGGCCGGCGCTGATCGAGTGCATGACTTACCGCCATTCCGGCCATTCGCGCGCCGACCCGGCGAAATACCGCCCGGAAGGCGAGCTGGAGAAATGGCTGGAGCGCGATCCGATCAAGATCTACCGAGAACGGCTGCTCGGCCTCGGCATCGTCGAGGCCACGCTGAAAGACATCGAGGACGACGTGATGCAACAGGTCAATGAGGCGACCGAGACGGCGAAGGCTTCGCCGCCGCCGTCGCTGGACGGCATCGAGCAGCATGTGTGGGCGGATGGGGGTGCAGCATGGCGGAACTGACCTACCGCGACGCGGTTGCCGCCGGCATCGCTCAGGAAATGGCGCGCGACGAGCGCGTGGTCTTCCTCGGCGAGGACATTGCCGCCGCCGGCGGCGTGTTCAAGGCCACCGTGGGCCTGCTGGACCAGTTCGGTCCGAAGCGCGTGCGTGACACGCCGATTTCGGAACAGGCCATCCTCGGCGCTGCGATGGGCGCGGCGATGACCGGCCTGCGCCCGATTGCCGAGATCATGTTCTCCGACTTTCTCGCCGTGTGCTGGGACATTGTCGCCAACGAGATCGCCAAGTCGCGCTACATGACCAACGGCCAGGTGGAAGTGCCGCTGGTGATCCGCACCGCCAACGGCGCGGGCTCGCGCTTCGGCGCCCAGCATTCGCAGTCGGTGGAGAACTGGGCGATGATGATTCCCGGCATCAAGGTCGTGGCGCCGGCGTTCCCCGCCGACGTCAAGGGCCTGATCGCCGCCGCGGTGCGCGATCCCGATCCGGTGATCGTGTTCGAGCAGAAGTCGCTGTATCCGATGAAGGGCGAGGTGCCCGAGGGCGAGCTGGTCGATGAACTGGGCAAGGCACGCGTGCTGCGCCGGGGCAAGGACTGCACCATCGTCGCGCTGGCGCTGATGGTGCACCGCGCGCTGGCCGCGGCCGAGATCCTTGAAAAGGAACACGGCATTTCCTGCACGGTGGTGGATGTGCGTTCGCTGGTGCCGCTGGACACCGTGACCATCCTCGCCGAGGTGGCGGCGACCGGCCGCCTGGTCACCGTCGAGGAAAACCCGCGGCTCTGCGGATGGGGTGCCGAGATCGCGTCGATCATCGCCGACGAGTGTTTCTGGGAACTTGACGGCCCGATCATCCGCATCACCACGCCGCACATTCCGCTGCCCTCGGCCGACCGGCTGGAGGATGCGACGATTCCCTCGGTCGAGCGCATCGTGCGCGAGATCGTGGAAAAGATTGACTGAACAACAATATCAATTAACAGGATGAGCAGGATGAGCAGGATGAGCAGGATAAAACCAGGACTTTGCATGACCGCAGGGTTCGGGTTCGTTGTTAATCCTGACTATCCTGAACATCCTGTTAATTCGTTTTTGATTCTTGGTGGTCATCATGTATTTCAGGAGCGGTAAATGAATGTGATCATGCCGCAGCTGGGCGAGACCGTCGCCGAAGGCACCGTCACCAAGTGGTACAAGAAGGTCGGCGACAGCGTGAAGGCCGACGAGACGCTGTTCGATGTCGAGACCGACAAGGTCAGCACCGAGATCCCGTCGCCGGTGGCCGGCGTCATCGCCGAGATCGTGGTCGCCGAAGGGGCGGTGGCCAAGGTGGGCGCGACACTGGCGGTGATCGGTGAAGCCGGCGGGGCACAGGCCGCACCGGCGGCGAAGGCGGCGGCACCGGCGGCAACACCAGCAGCCGCAGCACCGGCAGCCGTGGCGCCGGGTGCAGCACTGCCGCGGCGCTCGCGCATCGATCCCGCGCAACGGCTGTCGCCGGTGGTGCGCCGGCTGGTGGCCGAACACAGTCTCAACCCTGCAGACATCACCGGCACCGGCCGTGACGGGCGCATCACCCGCGAGGATGTCACCGCGTTCATCGCCGGCCGCGGGGCTGGCGCCGCGCCCGCCGCAAGGCCGATGCCGGCATCGGCCCCTGCCCCTGCACCCGCCCAGGCCGGCCAGTCCGTGGCCTTCAATCCGGTGCGCCGGCGCGTTGCGGAAAACACCGCAAAATCCTGGCAGGCCGCGCCGCATGTGCTGCAGCTGGTGGAGGCCGATTTCCTGAAGGTGGACGAGGCGCGTGCCGCCCACGGCAAGGCGTGGAAGGCGCGCGAGGGATTCTCACTGACCTACCTGCCGTTCATCGTGCGCGCGGTGTCGATCGCGCTGGGCAAGTTTCCCAAGCTCAACGCGAGCCTTGCCGGCGACGGCCTGACCCTGCACCGCCGCATCAACATCGGCATTGCGGTCGATCTGAATTTCGATGGGCTGGTGGTGCCGGTGCTGAAGGATGTGCCGGCAAAGTCGCTGCCGCAGATCGCGCGCGAGATCAACGACCTCGCCACGCGGGCGCGCGCCGGAAAGCTGCGCCCGGACGAGATGACCGAGGGCACCTACACCATCACCAACAACGGCGCCTTCGGCACGGTCATCACCGCTCCGATCATCAACCAGCCGCAGGTGGCGATCCTCTCGGCCGACGGCATCCGCAAGAAGCCGGTGGTGATCGAGTCCGCCGGCGGTGACGCCATCGCCATCCGGCCGGTTGGCGTGCTGGCGCAGAGTTTCGACCACCGCGCGGTGGACGGCTCGTACTCCGCCTCATTCCTGGCAGAAGTGAAGAACGCGATCGAATCCCGCAACTGGGTGCAGGCGCTGGAGGCTTGAAAGCGAATTACGAATGAACAGGATGGACAGGATCTACAGGATAAGGGAGTAATCCGGATGCGTGCAATCGACCGGTATGCCAAAAAAGCGTGCGGGGTTTTATCCTGAACATCCTGTCCATCCTGGACATTGATTTTGAACTTTACATCTAAGGAAACGACATGGTTGACATGAAAAAACACAAACTGGGCTGGATCGGCATTGGACGCATGGGCTATGCGATGGCGGAGCGTCTGGCCAAGGCCGGTTGCGACATCACCGTGTGGAACCGCACCCGCGCCAAGGCCGAGCCGCTGGCGAAGTCGGGCGCCAAAGTCGCCGACAAGCTGACCGATCTGGCCGGCTGCGACATCGTGTTCACGATGGTGTCCACCGGCAAGGATGTGAAGGAAGTGCTGTTCGGGTCGAATGGCGTGATGTCGGCCGGCGGCAAGCCGAAGATCATCGTCGACAGCACCTCGATCTCTCTCGAGGAATCCGCCGAGATCCGCGCCAAGCTCGGCGAAAAAGGCATCCAGCTGCTGGCGGCGCCGGTGTCGGGCAATGCGAAGGTGATCAAGGCGGGCAAGCTGACCGTGGTCGCCTCCGGCCCGCAGGGGGCCTTCGATGCGGTGAGCCCGTACCTTGAGGCCATCGGCCGCGGCGTGTCCTATGTCGGCGACGGCGAACTCTCGCGCATCGCCAAGATCTGCCACAACGTGATGCTCGGTGTGGTGATCCAGAACCTGTGCGAGATCACCGTGCTCGCCGAAAAGACCGGCATGAAGCGCCACGCCTTCCTCGACTTCCTCAACAAGAGCGTGATGGGCTCGATGTTCACCGCCTACAAGACCCCGGCGCTGTCGAACCTCGATTTCCACGTCACCTTCACGCCGGAGCTGCTGCGGAAGGACATTGACCTCGGCCTGGCTGCCGGCCGCAACCACGGCGTGCCGATGCCGACCACCAGCGTCACGCGAGACATGGTGCAGACCCTCATCGGCCACGGTTATGATCAGGACTTCTCGCAACTGCTGCTGCTGCAGGCGAAGGCCTCGGGCATCGAGTTGAAGTCCGAGAATGTGGATATTGGCGACGGACTCTGATCCCGATGCCGAAGGAGGAGAAAAATAATGAATAAAATCAAAAAGTTATTGATTTCGGCGAGCGTGGCCCTGGCAGCACCGCTGCACGCGGCCGATTTCCCGACCAAGCCGGTGCGCTTCATCGTGGCTTTCCCGCCGGGCAGCGCCACCGA
>JAJTHX010000347.1 GCA_021300125.1 Betaproteobacteria bacterium
CGGTGCCGCCGCCCGGCGGATAGGCGACGATCATGCGGATTGGCCGCAGCGGATAGCTCGCAGCCGCCTGCACGACACCAGCAAGCAACAGCAATGGGATCAGCAAGTATTTGATTTTATTCATTTTTTATTGAGCCAAAGGGAGGGTCACGGAACGGCCGGTGGCCATCGAATGTTCGATTGCCAGCGTCACCTCCAGGTTGAGCCGCGCCTCGCGCGGTCTGGCCAGCGTGCAGGCCTTGCCCATTGCCAGATGGTCGAGCCAGGCGCGGGTCTCGTTGGCGATCGGTCCCCAGAATTCGCCCAGCGCCCAGTCGCCGGGCGTGCCGCTTTGCAGGAACACCATGTTGACGGTGTGGTCCGGCAGATAGACATGCGGAATGCCTTTCTCGGTGTACATCAGCTGGTCGGTGTGGTCGTCGTCGAGGATCATCACGCCGTCAGTGCCGACCACTTCCACGCGCGCCGCGTGGCCCAGCGCCGGATATTTTTCAGGCAGCGCGTAGCTGATGCCGAGGTTGACCACCGCGCCGTCCTCATAGGTCAGGATCGCGTAGCTGATGTCTTCCACCTCGGGATAACCGGCCGCCTTCAGCACGCCTTTCTGCCCGCGCGCATAGACCTCGGTGAGGCGGTGGCCCTCATGGAACCAGTTCATCAGGTCCACGTAATAGGTCAGCGCATCCACCACCGGGGTCGCGTGCGGATTGCGCTGGAGCATGCCCAGCGCCTGTGAGCGTGAATTGAACACCCGTGCCGCGGCGCCGGTCAGGCGGCCGATGCGGCCCTGCACGATCTGCTCCTTGGCGATCTGGTAACGCTCCTTGTAGCGGCGGCTGTAGCCGACGTGCACGGAGACGCCGGATTTTTCGATGGTGCGGATCACCTGGTCGGCGTCGGCCAGCGACAGCGCGATCGGCTTTTCCACCAGCACCGGCTTGCCGAGTTCCAGCGCCCTCAGGATCGGCGCCAGGTGCTCGCCTTCGCTGGTGGACACGATCACCGCGTTGACCTCGGGGTGGGCGATGATCGCGTCGTTGTCGGTGGAATGTGCAGCAGCGCCGACCTTTTTCGCCAGCGCCTCGGCTTTTCTGCCGTCCTGGTCGGCGGTGGCGATGAAGCGCACCGCGGGATGTCCGGCCGCGAGCTGCGCGCGCAGGCCGCCAATGCGGCCCGAGCCGATGACGGCAAGGCCTATGCTTTTGCGTTCGATGATGTTCTCCTCCGGCGGCCCGCAGCGGCACCGCCCCTGCGATGATGGCGCATCATGGCGTTATTCTGTTCTTCACCGTTACGCGCGGATGCCCGAGTCTAGCGTCTGGTGGCGGCGTCAGACAAGGCGACGCCCGCTCAGTGGCGTGACGGCGGCGCGAGATCCACCGCCCGCGAGCGCAGGGCCTTGTCCTCGCGCAGCTGCGCCTTGGCGATCTTGTGCGTGGGGGTGTGCGGCAGCTCATCAACAAAGGCGACAAAGCGCGGCACTTTCTGCGGCGCCAGCCGCGCGCGGCACCAGTCGGCAATCTCCTGCGCGTTGACCGTGGCGCCCGGTTTGAGCGCGCAGACGACGAAGATTTCGTCCTCGCCCATCTCGGAGGGCACGGCGATGGTACCGGCTTCGGCCACGGCCGGGTGTTCGCCGACGACGCGGTCAAGCTCGGCGGCAGCGATGTTCTCGCCGCGGCGGCGGATGATGTCGCGAATGCGCGAGATGAAATAGAAATAGCCGTCGCTGTCGCGCTTGACCAGGTCGCCGGTCTTGAACCAGCCGTCGTGGAAGGCGTTTTTCGTCTGCTCCGGGTCGCGGAAGTAGCCCTGCATGATGATCGGCGTCTTCACCCACAGCTCGCCGGGCTCGCCGTCGGGCAGGTCGCAGCCCTTGTCATCAACCACGCGGCACTGCGCCCAGGGCCTCGCGGGATCCGGATGGCGACCGATCGGGCCCATGCTGCCGAGCTTCTGCGGGCCCTCATTTTCCACATCAAAGGGATTGCAGGTCACACCGGGGATTTCGGTCATGCCGTAGCCGCCGATGCGGTGCGGAATCCTGAATTCATCCTTGAAGGTTGCGTCCATGCTGGCGCGCACGCCGTAGACCTTGCTGATCCTGTGCTCGGGCCGGAACTCGCTGCGCGGCCGCGCGCGCAGGATGCTGCCGATCGCCTCGATGATGTTGACCTCGGTGGCGCCGGTCTCCACCGCGGTCTGCCAGAAGGTGGAGGCGGAGAATTTCGGCACGATGATCATGCTCGCACCCGCGGCCAGTGTGCCGGCCACGGAATAGAACATCGCGTTGATGTGGAACATCGGCAGCACCACCATCACGCGGTCGTCATCCTGCAGGTACATGCGCTGCACGAAGGCCTCGCCGCCCGTGACGAAGCTCCTCTGGCTGTGCATTGCGCCTTTCGGGAATCCGGTGGTGCCCGAGGTGTAGACGATCAGGCAGGTGGCGCCGGCATCGACGGTGGCGGGCAAAGCCGCCGCCGGCGCGGCCTGGATCAGTGCATCGAGCAGCGGCGCATCCGTGGCGGCGGCATCGAGCGAGACAAACCAAGCCGGCGTCTTCAGGCCGGCCGCAGCCTTGCGCGCGACCTCGAGCGTATCGGTGGTCGCGGCCACCGCGCTCACCTCGGCGTGGTGCAGCACATACTTCGCCTCCTCGACGCCGAACTCGGGATTGACCGGCACCATGATCGCGCCCAGCCGCGCCAGGGCAAACAGCATCACCACATGGCCGTCGCAGTTGCGCGCCATCACGCCGACACGGTCGCCCTGGCCGATGCCGCGCGCGGCCAGCACCTTGGCCGCGGCCTCGGCCTTCAGCGCGAATTCACCCCAGGACCACTGCCGGTCGCCGCAACGCATGAAGACGCGCGCCGGGTCGCGGGCGGCACGGCTCGCGAGCACGCCGTTCAGGGTGTAGTCGTGTTCAGCATACAGACGCAGGACTTCAAGCGGTTTTTTCATGTTGTGCGCAGGAGAGTTGAGCGCGGATTCTGGCATACAATCGGCACGATCTTTTCCGCAAAGTCCACATCACAGCCATGAGCTTCTTCGCCCCGCCCGAACGTTTCACCGCCGACGTTTTCACCGAACTGCCGAAACAATTCCGCCGCACCCGGGTGTCGGCCGAGCGCCTCGCCGGCGGCCGCCCCGCGCCGCTCGGCGGCTGCTTTCTCGAAGGCCCGTCCTTCGACCGCAAGGGCAACCTCTACGTCACCGACATTCCCTTCGGCCGCATTTTCCGCATCTCGCCGAAAGGCAGCTGGGACCTGGTGGTTGAATACGACGGCGAGCCCAACGGCCTGAAGATCCACAAGGACGGCCGCATCTTCGTCACCGATCACAAGCGCGGCCTGATGCTGCTGGATGCCAGGCGCGGCCGCATCGAATGCCTCGTTTCGCGCTACCACCTGGAAACCTTCAAGGGCCTGAACGACCTGGTGTTCGCGTCCAACGGCGACCTCTATTTCACCGACCAGGGCCAGAGCGGGCTGCAGAATCCGAGCGGTGCCGTCTACCGGCTGCGCGCGAGCGGCAAACTGGAACGCATCGCCGACAACATCCCCAGCCCCAACGGCCTGGTGCTCAATGCGGCGGAAAACACCCTGTTTGTCGCGGTGACCCGCGCCAACGCGGTGTGGCGGCTGCCGCTGCTGCCCGACGGCACGGTATCGCGCATGGGCGTGTTCATCCAGATGAGTGGCGGACGCGGGCCGGACGGCATGGCAATCGACGAGGACGACGGCCTGGTGGTTGCCCACCCGGACATGGGCGCGGTGTGGGTGTTCAACCACCGCGGCGAACCGCTGTACCGCATCGACTCGCCGGGTTCGGACGTGGTCACCAACTGCGCCTTCGGCGTGAAGGACCCGCACATGCTGTGCATCGTCGATTCCGAGGGGGGCGCGATCCTCAGTGCGGAACTGCCGACGCCGGGGCGGAAGATGTACGGGCTGTCCTGACTGGGCCGTCAATCCGGCGCAAGCCGGAATCCAGAAATCACTGTCGTCATTCAAGAATCAGCACTGAATACCGGTGCATGCCGGTATGACGATGCTGGCATTTAATCCCGCAACTCAAACTCGCCGTTGATCTCCACCGCCTGCCCGCGCGGCAGGCCGGCCATGCCGACGGCCGAGCGCGCATGGCAGCCGGCCTCGGGCCCGAACAGCTGGTAGAAGAGATCCGATGCACCATCGATCACCTTCGGGTGATCCGGAAAATCCGGCGTGCTGTTGACCATGCCGAAGAGGCGCACCACACGCTTCACGCGGTCGAGGTCGCCGGCCGCCGCCTTCACCGTGGCGAGGATCGCCAGGGCTGAAGCCTGCGCCGCCTTGTAGCCCTCTTCCACCGTCATGTCCTGACCGAGCTTGCCGTGTTCCTTGATTTGCATGCCCGGATGGTGCGGGCCGTGGCCCGACACGAACAGCAGGTTGCCGACACGCACGCAGCCGCAGCGGTTGGGGTTCGGAAATTTTCGCGGTTGCGGCAGCGTGAAACCC
The DNA here is from genome assembly GCA_021300125.1 of Betaproteobacteria bacterium. Taxonomy (GTDB): domain Bacteria; phylum Pseudomonadota; class Gammaproteobacteria; order Burkholderiales; family SG8-41. The sequence continues at coordinate 4,509 of JAJTHX010000347.1, forward strand.
ATCGCCGCCAGCCTCGACTCAATCGCGCCCATCAGCGCACCAGCAGGCCGACAAACTCGTCGACCGCCATCGCTTCGAGTTTTTTCTGGTCGGTGCAGGCGGCGACAATCGCGGCCTTCTGCTTGGCGGCGAAGACCATCGCGGTGTTCTCGTTGAACTTCTTCATCACCGCCGGAATGCCTTCCTTGCGGCGCTTGCGGTGGCC
>JAJTHX010000162.1 GCA_021300125.1 Betaproteobacteria bacterium
CGAACTGGCACCGTGCGGAGGTGCTGGCCCGGCAGGCCAGGCGCATGTTTCCGCAACTGGAAGTGAAGGACTACAGCCGTTGGATGGGTGTAAGGCCTTCAACGCCGGATTCAGCGCCGGTGATCGGCCGTTCGCCGCGGCATCCGGGGGTGCTGTTCGCCTTTGGCCACGGCCACTGGGGCCTGATGGCGGCCCCGGCGACTGGTCGAATCATCATTGACCTGGTGGCGGGGCGCACACCGAAGATTGATCCCGCGCCGTTCAGCGCGGAGCGTTTTCGCTGGTTCTGAACTGGACCGTCATTTCACTTCGATGTTGGCCTGCTTGACGATCTTCGCCCAGCGCGCCAGTTCGGCTTTCTGAAAGGCATCGAAGTCGGCGCTGCTGTTGGCGATCGGCTCGCCGCCCATGTCGAGGATGCGTTGGCGCACATCGGGCAGGTTGACGATGCGCACGATTTCACTGTTCAGCCGCGACACCACGGCGGCTGGGGTTTTGGCCGGCGCCCAGAAGCCGTACCAGGAGCCGGTGGTCATGTCCCTGAAGCCGGTTTCGACGAAAGTCGGCACTTCAGGCCATTGCGGCAGGCGTTTTTCCGAGGTGATGCCCAGCGTGCGCAGCCGGCCGGCCTTGATGAATTCGCCAACGGCCGAGGGGCTGTTGAACATGAACTGGATCTGGCCGGTGATGACGTCGGTGATCGCCTGGCCCTGGCCCTTGTAAGGCACATGCGTCATCCTGGTGCCGGTCACCGACTTCAGCAGTTCTGCGGTGAGGTGGGTGGACGAGCCGGAGCCGGAGGAGCCGAAGGCGAGTTCGTTCGGGCGCGCCTTTGCCAGGGCGATAAAACCCTTGATGTTCTTGACCGGCAGCGCGGGGGTTACTACCAGCATCAGGGGCGAGGATGAGGCGACCGTGATCGGCGCGAAATCGCGAACCGGGTCGTAGGCCATCTTGCTGAACAGGCTGGGCACGATGACATGGATTGAAGAGTTGGCGAGTAGCGTGTTGCCGTCCGGCGTGCTTTTCGCCACCTGTTCCGCGCCGATCATGCCGCTGGCCCCGGCGCGGTTCTCCACGATCACCGGCTGTCCCAGCGATTCGCCAAGTTTCTGCGCCACGATGCGTGCGGTGATGTCTACCGGTCCGCCGGGCGCGAACGGCGCCATGATGCGGATCGGGCGCGAGGGAAAGTTCTGTGCTGACACCGGTACGGCCATGAGGCCGGCGAGAACCAGCAGGAGGGGCGTGAGAACGATGCGCATCGTATGCTCCGTTTCGGATCGGATTGCGGAATCCCCGCAGGGCAGGGCTCTGAACGATTATAGACAGAACGCCCGCCGGAATTCGCGTTCGCTCTTATAATCGCTTGCATTCAAGTTTTCGATTCTGGAGGCGCTAACCATGGCAAGAACGGGCTGGGGCGGTAAAACGGTGTACGGTGCGCGCGTCGGCATTCTGATGCTGGACACGAAATGGCCGCGGCCGCCGGGTGACACCGGCAATGCCTACACCTGGCCTTTCCCGGTGCTTTACAAGGTGGTGCCGGGAGCCAGCGCGCGCGTGGTCATTCACGAAAAAGGCAAGGGGCTCGGGCCCGCTTTCCTCAAGGCCGCCGAGGAGCTGGTAAAAGAGGGTGCCGACGGCATCACTACCACCGGCGGTTTCCTGGCCATTTTCCAGAGGGACCTGGCTGCTCACGTCAACGTGCCGGTGGCCAGTTCCTCTTTGTTCCAGATTCCGCTGGTGCAGCGCCTGTTGCCTCCGGGAAAACGCGTTGGCGTGCTGTCAGTGCACGGGGACCGCATTACCCCCGAGCACTGGGATGCTGTCGGGGCGCCGCACGACACGCCAGTGATGGGCACCGAAAACGGCCGTGAATTTACCCGTGTCATGCTCGGCGACACCATTGACATGGACTATGAAATGGCGGAGCAGGACATCATGGAGGCCGGCGACGAGCTGCTACGCCGCCATCCCGATGTCGGTGCCATTGTCTGCGAGAATCACAACATGGCGCCCTATGCCGCAGCACTCAACGCGCGGCTTCGCATTCCCATCTTCACTGTCTACACCTTCGTCACCTGGTTTCACGCCGGCCTGCAGCCGCGCGATTTTGGTTTCCCGGGCTCGGCGCCGCATCAGCACTGGCGCGAGCGCTGAGCGATGCAGCTCGGCCTGCGCGGCCGCGTCGCCGCGATCACCGGCGGTAGTGAGGGCATTGGTCGCGCCACCGCGCTGCGTTTTGTGTGCGAAGATGTGAAGCTTGCGCTGTGCGCGCGCCGTGCCGATGTGCTCCAGGTTTTTGCCGCCGAGCTGCGCGCGCTGGGAGGCGAGGTGCTTGCCGTTCCGGCGGACGCCTCGAAACCTGGCGAGATGGAGCGTTTCATCGCCGAAACGGTGCAGCACTATGGCCGTATCGACATCCTGGTCAACAATGCCGGCAGCACTGCGCAGGGCCCGTTCGAAAAGGCTGATGACGCGGTGTGGGAATACGACCTGAGCCTCAAACTCATGGCCCAAGTGCGGGCCGCGCGGGCGGCGATTCCGCACATGCGCCGCCAGGGTGACGGCCGCATCGTCAACATCAGCATGGCCGGCGCCAAGAATCCGCATGCCGCCTCCTTCCCGACCAGCGTCAGCCGTGCCGCCGGACTGGCCTTCACAAAGGCGCTGTCGAGGGAAGTCGCCAGCGACAACATCCGCGTCAACGTCATCGGCCTCGGCTGGATCAAGTCGCGGCAGCAACAGCGTCGTGCTGAAATCGCCGGCATCTCAATCGAGGAGCATTACGCCAAACTTGCACCGAACGTACCGCTGGGCCGTCTGGGTGATCCCGACGAGGTGGCTGCGGTGATCGTGTTCCTCGCATCGGATGCTGCGAGCTATGTGACCGGCAGTTGTATCAATGTGGACGGCGGGCACTGTGGCGTGCTGTAGAACCGCCCTCGGCGTACTGCTGCTGGCGTTGGCAGCCTGCACGCCGCAGCAGATGCTGCTGTCCGCGCTGGTGCCTGACGGCACGGCCTCGGTCCTGCTAGGCAACCTGCGGGGTATCGCCGACGCCAACCGCTGGCAGGTCGCGGAGCTTGAGCAGAGTGGTGACTGGCCGGCACTCGCCGCGTTTGCCGAGCGCAATATCAGTCGCGACCCCTTCAGCGCGGAGTGGCGGCTGGTTGCGGGCTATGCCGCCAGCCGCCTTGGCGATCACCGCGCCGCGGCTGGCCATTACGGCGAGATGCTGCGGCTTGCCCCAGATGATCCAGCCGGCTATCGGCTGCTTGCGGGGGCCCAGCATGCCAGTGGCGATCCGCGCCGCGCCATGCGCACCCTGGAGCAGGGCCTGCTGGTTGGCGGCGAGTCGGCGTTGACCCTGGCCCTGCTGGGTGATGTTCGCGCCGATGCGGGTGAACTGGAAGCGGCTCGCTCGGCCTATCGCCGTGCGCTGACCCTGTCGCCGCGGCTGGAACCGGCCTGGTGGGGCGAGGGGCGGCTGGCCTTGCGGATGGGCCGTCTTGACGAGGCCAGGCGCGCTGCCGCGCTGCTCAGGGACATGAACTCTCCCC
>JAJTHX010000029.1 GCA_021300125.1 Betaproteobacteria bacterium
AAAAAACTGTTCGTGTGCGGCATGAATGTCCCCGACCACCACGCGGGGGTCATGGTCGTAATAACTGCCCCACAGTTGCCGGTCATCTCCGAGCCTGCCCGGATTTGCCGCCGCCAGCACTGCGGGCTGGTAATGCAACCTGGCAAAAGAGTTGGTCAGGCCGCGGGTCGCAGTGAACACCACCCAGCGGAAATGCCGCTTGTGGAAATACTGTGTCATCCTCAGGATCAGTGAGCGCGAAGCACCCGGCCTGACGGCAGCAAGATTGCCCACCTCCACGACATCCCAGCGGGTCACACGCCGCGCACCGGATGAAGGAGATTTCACGCGCTCGATCTCCTGCTCAACCGGTCGGTCCAGGTATTGCTCCAGGAAGGCCGCGCGGTGGGAGAGCGCGGAAAACCCAACTGCGGCAATCCAGTCACCCTGCTCGTCCACACACCCGATCAAGGTGTCATGGAATCGGGACAGCCGGGCACCATAGCTCTCGAGAAAAACCCGGGCTATGAAAACCTCCAGCGCCCGGCGTCGTGGATGCCAGATGTCAACCCAGAAAAAAGATAATGAATCCGGTGAAATAACAGGCACATGGGAGCGGACTGGCCTCGCCAACGGACGTTCATGCGCGCCCAGTGCGGACATCACCGGCAGACTCAATATCGACATGGCGCAAGACTAGCGATGCCAAATTAAGCCAGCATTAAGCCGCCCGGGCGGCCGTACCTGCCTCCGTCACATGAATGCCTCAGCAGCAGTATTCGTGGCGCGCCCAGGGGTTCACCGCTGCGTCAATGCGCAACCATCTGCGCGACGCCGAGGAATCAATTTAAGTCATTGATTCAAATATAATTTTTTTCTCAATTTTTGGGATCAGACCTTGACTGCGGAATAGACCGGCATGGCAAACTGTTGCAGCAATGACGGTCATTGCCGCCTTAACCCCAGAAGGAGAACCCGCCATGAACTTTGTTTCGCATGTCCTGAGCGGTGCATGCGCCGCCCTGATCCTCGCCGGCTGCGCAATGCCCGAGCGCATCGTGCCCAACCAGACTTCCGCTGAAGTATTGCAGCAGAAACTCGGCCCCCCGACCACGAAGCGTCCGGTCGCAGGAGGAGAAGCCTGGGATTACGTGTACGGACCTGAAGGCATACAGACCTGGCGCTTCAACGTGAACACGCAAGGCATGGTGACCAGCGTGACACCGCTGCTGACCGAGGAGCGACTGCGCCGGCTGGTGCCCGGCCAGTCCACCGAGCAGGATGTGCTTGAACTGCTCGGCAAGCCTCGAGATACCGGTCGTGTAGGCGGGGAAATGACCTGGGAGTGGCGCGTCGACCTGCAGCCGCAGTTGGGCGTCTATGTGGTGCGGTTCGGCGACAATGGCAGGGTCAGCGGCTACAACATCCTGCCCGACACACTCATCGACGGCGGCAACCCGGGACCCTGAGTACGTCGCTCAGATCCCGGCCAGCTTGGAGTTGGCCGCCGCCAGGCGTTCGACCAGTATGCGAAGGTAGGTACGGTCAAAGTTCAGGCGGCAGATTTCCGAGGCGACTTCGAGCTGGCGCACCCCGATGCGCACCATGCGCAGGGGCGTCACCGCGATGACGTCGGCCGATCGGGTGCTGTTTCCGCCACCCAGATAAGCCATCTCGCCGACACTTTCGCCAGCCTTGAGCACGCTCAGGACACGCCGCTTGCGTATCACCCGCGCCTCGCCGCTGACAATGATGCCGAAGAACTTCCCGGATTCACCCTCCTTGATGAATATCTCGTTCTGGGCAATATCCACCCATTCGGAAAATCGCACCACTTCCCACAGCTCGACATCGCCGAAAGACCTGAAAAACGACAGTGTTCGCAGGGTGTTGAACTTCTCGGTGTCCAGAACGCCGTGCTTGGGCAGGGGTAAGCCGGAGGCTATCGCGGCCAGATCCCTTGCGAACTGTTCCCAAGTCATGTAGCGAACCGTCTGGTCACGCGCCATCGCGCGCTGCACCATGTCATCAATCTGCTTGGGAATATCTGCGCGCAGCTGAGAAGGCAGCGGGGGGGCGCCGTTGAGGATCTGATTGGCGAGTCCGGCGATGTTGTCCGCCACGAATGGAAGGCGCCCGGTCAACAGCTGGAACATCACCACCCCCAGCGCATAGATGTCGGTCTGCAGGTTGAGCGGCTTATTCAAGTGCTGCTCGGGGGACATGTAGGCCGGCGTGCCGATGCCATCGACCACGGTGCGCTCGGTGGACAGCACGGCCGCAGATCCGAAATCGGTCACCTTGATGTCGGTGTTGTCCTTGACCAGAATATTGGCCGGCTTGATGTCGCGGTGGATCACGCCCAGTTGGGAGGCAAACTCCAGCGCCTTGACGCATTTATAGATCACCTCGATTACGTCGCCGATCGCAAGCAGGTTGTCGGGCCGGGTGAAGCGCTGCAGCGTGCCGCCGGGCACGTACTCCATCACGATATAGGTATTGTCCTCGTAAGCCACCGCATCGTAGATCTCGACAATGTGCGGATGGCTCAGTTTGCCGGCAAGCGAGGCTTCGTTCATGAACAACCGGTGCATCAACTGGCCCCGGGTCTCGTCACGCAGGGCCTCCTGGGACACCAGCTTTACCGCGACCAGACGGTTATTGAAATCGTCTTTCGCCAGGTAAACAGAGCTGGTTGCACCGTCACCCAGCTTTTTAATGACCTCGTATTTGCCAATCTTGTTGAATAATCCTTCAGTCATGCTTGCATTTCCCGAAAAGTTCAGCCTTCCGCAAGTCTCGCAGCCAGCCCGGATTAGACCCCCGCCCCGCATCGAGCGTCAACCACAACAGCAGCAGGCGGCAGCGGGCTGACAGACTGTCTGCAATTCGCGACAATACGTCATGCGCGATCAAGCCACTGCTGCGACATCCGCCTGGCATTTCTGGATCGACCGCGGCGGCACCTTCACCGACATCGTCGCGCGCAGCCCCGATGGCCGGCTGCTCACCCACAAGCTGCTGTCAGAGCATCCGGGCCGCTATCGCGATGCGGCCACCGCCGGCATCCGCGAACTGCTGGGGCTGCCCGCCGGCGTGCTGATTCCGACCGGCTGCATCGCAGAGGTGCGCATCGGCACCACCATTGCCACCAACGCCCTGCTCGAGCGCAAGGGCGAGCCGGTTGCCCTGTTCATCACCCGCGGCTTTGCTGATGCCCTGCGCATCGCCTGGCAGCACCGGCCGCGCATTTTCGACCGTCACATCCAGCTGCCGGAAATGCTTTACGGCGAAGTCTGGGAGGTGGACGAGCGCATCGGCGCCCGCGGCGAAGTCATCCGCGCACCCGATGCCGAAGCCCTGCGCCGCGATTTTGGCAAAGCGCTGGAACGCGGCTACCGCTCCGCCGCCATTGTGTTCATGCACGGCTATCGTCACCCCGAACACGAACAACTCGCGGCGCAGATCGCGCGGCAGTGCGGGTTCACCCGGATCTCGGTATCGCACCGGACCAGCCCGCTGATCAAGCTGATATCGCGCGGCGACACCACCGTCGCCGACGCCTACCTGACACCGGTACTGCGGGGCTATGTCGGCCAGGTGCGCGCCGAACTGCCGGACACCCGCCTGCTCTTCATGCAGTCGAGCGGCAGCCTTGCCGAGGCCGCCGGGTTCCGCGGCAAGGACAGCCTGCTCTCGGGCCCGGCCGGTGGCATCATCGGCGCGATGCGTACCGCGGCAGCGGCGGGCCACCACCGCATCATCGCCTTCGACATGGGCGGCACCT
>JAJTHX010000263.1 GCA_021300125.1 Betaproteobacteria bacterium
GCTCTCCTCCGGGGTTGGCGCGTTGTGACCCGCGCGATTGTGTACGCCGGACTATAGCAGGCGCCCTCACCACCCGGCCCGGGTGCGTGGTGATAGCATGACGCCTTTTTCTGCGAAGCCATGCCACCCGCCAAATCCCGCATCGACGAAAGTGCCGCACGCCGTGCCTTCGAGGCCGCACTCGACAGCCACGAGCAGGACTTCGGCAAGTTTTTCCTCGCCCGGCTCTACGGCCTTGACATCAGCTACACCGCGGAGGAATGCTGCATCGGGTTCGGTCTCGAGGAATTCATGCTCAACCCTCAGGGCGGCATCCACGGCGGAGTCACGGCCTTCGTGCTCGACGTCGCGATGGGCCATCTCCTGCACCGGACCAGCGGCGCCGGCGCGACCCTTGAAATGAAAGTGCAGTACCTCAACACCGCGCGCTCGGGCCGCATGACCTGCACCGCACGGTTCATCCGCCAGGGCCGCAGCATCTCCTTCCTCCGCGCCGAACTGGTCGATCAGCAGGGCGAGATGATCGCCTTTGCCACCTCGACCTGGAAATCGCTGAGGCCGCGTACGGCCTGAACCGATGCCGCGCCGGCTGGTCCTCGACAGCAACATCTGGCTCGACTGGCTGGTGTTCGGCGATGGCGCGGTGGTGGCGATCCGGAACGATGTCGGAGAGGGCCTCGCCGAAGTGCTGATCGATCCGCCCTGCCTCGACGAGCTGGCGCGGGTGCTTGCCTATCCACTGCAGCGCTGGACCCTCGACGCCGCCGGTGTCGAGCAGGCGTTGGCCACGTGCCGGCAAATCGCGCGCCTGGTGCAGACACCGCAGACTGCGCTGCAGGCGCGCTGCGCCGACGGCGATGACCAGAAGTTTCTCGAACTCGCGGCGGGTTGCGGCGCCTACGCGTTGGTCACCCGCGACCGCGAACTGCTGCGCATGGCCAGAAACGGTTTGCCATTCCATATCGTGACGCCCGCGGCCTATGCCGCCCTGCCCCGCGTAGAATCAGCGGCATGAACCGCAGCCACAGTCCTGCGGGGAGGAGGCGCAACAGATGAATACCCTGAACGTGATTCCGCTGGGACCCGGATTCGCCGCAGAAATCCGCGGCATCGGGATGGCTGAAGTCGCTAACGACGCCGCCGCCTATGCGGCTGTGCGTGCAGCCTTCGAGGAGCACTCGGTGCTGGTGTTCAGGCGCCAGCCTGTCACAGACGAACTGCAGGTCGCGTTTTCGCGGCGCTTCGGCCCGCTCGAAACGGCGAAGGCCGCCTCGCGCGGCGAAGGTACGCCTTTCAGCATCCTGACCAACGTGGAACCCGACGGGTCACTGGTCACGCCGGACCACAAGGAAGCGCTGCGCGCCCGCGCCAACCAGCTCTGGCATACCGACAGCTGCTTCAAGATCCCGCCGGCGCTGGCTTCGGTGCTGTCGGCGCGCACCATTCCGACGCATGGCGGCGAAACCGAGTTCGTATCCATGCGCAGCGCCTGGCAGCGTCTCGCCCCCGAACTTCGTGCGCGTCTCGATGGCGCCTATGCCTGGCATGACTACGCCCATTCGCGCGGCAAGATCGCGCCGCACCTGGCCTCGGAGCGCGAGCGTTCGGCGATGCCGCCGGTGTCCTGGCGCATGCGCTGGCGCAATCCTGCGAACGGCCGCGACGCGCTGTACATGGCCTCGCACACCTTCGGCATTGACGGCATGCCGCGCGAGGAGGCCCTGCGGCTGATCGACGAATTGACCGCGCTGGCCACGCAGCCGGATCAGGTCTACCAGCACCGCTGGCAGGCCGGTGACGTGGTGATGTGGGACAACCGAGCGACGCTGCATCGCGGCCGCCCATGGCCGGAAGACCAGCCCCGCTACATGATCCGCACCACGATCTCGGCCACCGATGACGACGGCCTCGATGCAATGTGGCCGCAGCGCAGTGCTGCCTGAAAAAGAAAGGCCGCGCATGGCGCGGCCTTGCGGGAGTGCAGGCTTGCTCAGGGCTTGATGCCCACCGCGCGTACCACCTTCCCCCATTTGTCGTATTCGGATTTGATGAAGCGTCCGAACTCGTCCGGGGTTGAAGGTGCCGCATCAGTTCCGGCGCGCCGGAAGCCTTCAATCAGGTCGGGTGATTTGAGCAGCGCCGTGGTTTCACGGTGCAGCAGGTCGATGATCGCCCTGGGCGTCCCCCTGGGCACCGACATGCCCATCCAGAACGTCGCCTCGTAGCCGGGCACGCCGGCTTCGGCGATGCTCGGCACCTCCGGCATCTGCTGCGAGCGCTGCGCCGTGGTCACCGCCAGCGCGAGCAATCGCCCGGCACGATGGTGCTGCAGGGCGATCGCAATGCCCGGAAAACCGATCTTGACCTGTCCGCCCAGCAGATCTGCGGTCGCGGCACCGCTGCCCTTGTACGGAATGTGCGTGACCTTGATGGCAGCCATGGACATGAACAGTTCGCCAAACAGATGCTGTCCGCCGCCGGTGCCCGAGGATGCCCAGTCAAGCTTGCCGGGCTGGCTCGAAGCCAGTGCGATCAGTTCCTTCACCGATTTCACCGGCAGCGAAGGATGCACCACCAGCACGTTGGGCGCCGAGCCGAACAGGGTCACGGGCACGAAATCCTTCAGCGGATCATAGGAAAGCTTGCCGTAGACATGCGGGCTGACCACGAAAGGTGTCGCGGCCTGCAGGATGGTATAGCCGTCGGGCTCCGCCCGAGCCGCCACCGCGGTGCCCAATGCGCCGCCCTGCCCGGGCCGGTTGTCGACCACGAACTGCTGGCCCAGCCGCTCGGCCAGCTTGGCCGAGGTCAGGCGTGTCGGCACATCTGTGGCGCCGCCC
>JAJTHX010000119.1 GCA_021300125.1 Betaproteobacteria bacterium
AGGTAGCCGTGGCAGGCCTTGACGTCGACGAACTGGAAACCCAGCCTCGAAGCGCGCTTCGCGCAATCCACATAGCAGTCGATCAGCGCGCGGATGTCGCCATCGCTCATGAGCGGATAATCCGCCGCGAGCCTGAACTTGCGGTCGAGGATCGGATGCCGGTAGAGGATCATCGGCACCTGTTTGTGGTGGTCGTCCGGCTTGCAGAAGCGTCCCGAATGCGTGAGCTGCAGGCCGACCACCAGGCCGTCGTCGCCGCCCATCGCTTCACGGTGCGCCGCAACCAGTTGCTCGCGCATCGTGCCCAACGCGGCCTCGGTGTGGTCATTGAGCAGCAGCTGGTTCGGATTGGCGCGGCCGTCGGGCCGCACCGCCACTGCTTCACCGCCCCAGATCAGTTTGGCGCCCGACAGGCCGAAATGGCGCCAGCGGCGGCGGGTGTTGTCCGAGGGACGGCCGTCGGCTTCGGCATCCCAGCCTTCCATCGGATGGATGGTGTAGCGGTTGCCGATGGTGAGCCCGTCGATCTGCAGCGGCTGCGCCATCGGCGAGGACGGCGCGGCCTCCAGGGCGTCGTCGCAGGGCATCGGCAGGTTCAGCCGCCGCAGGTTTTCGCGGAAGCCGGCGGGTGTGGCCAGCGATTTGACTTTGACGAAATCACCGAACTTCAACGCCCACCTCCTGTGACCTGCCCTGCTCGTCGTGATCCCGGCTTGCGCCCTGGAGACGGCCCTGCTGTGACTATTTCCTGCCGACAAGCCCCTGCAGCGCGGTCAGGGCATAGCGGTAGGTCTCGATGCCGAAACCGCAGAGCGAGGCCTTGCACACCGCCTGGAACACCGACACCGTGCCGCGTGCGGCGGGGTTGGACAGGTGCACTTCGATCACCGGGCACTTCATCTGCGCCACGGCCGCGCGCAGCGGGCCGTTGACCGTGGTGTAGCCGCCGGGGTTGATCACCACGCCGGCAATGTCGCTGTCGAAGGCCTGGTAAAGCCTGTTGACCACCTCGCCCTCGATGTTGGAGTGGAAAAACTCGACTTCGATGCCGAGCCCCTTCGCGTAGCCGCGGATGTGCTCCTCGTACTGCGGCAGCGTCATCGGACCGAACACCTCGACCTGCACCCTGCCGCGCATGTTGAGTCCCGCGCCGTGGATCACCAGCACTTTCATGCTCACTCCTCCCTGATGTTGGCGGCCTTGACCACCTTGCGCCATTTCTCGATTTCGTCGCGGATGTAGGCCTGGCTCGCCGCGGGCGTGGTGGCGATGATCTCGGCGCTGTAGCGGGCGAAGCTCTGCTGCACCTGCGGCGTCTTCAGCACCTTGTTGAGATCCTCGTTGAGGCGGGTGACGATGGCCCGCGGCGTCTTCGCCGGCGCCAGCATCGCGGTAAAAGTGCCGGCCTCGACCCCGGCAACACCGGCTTCCTTCATCGTCGGCACTTCCGGCACCTCGGGCGAGCGGTTCACCGCATTCACCGCCAGCGCGCGCACCTTGCCGCCCTTGACGTGGCCGATGGCCGAAGAAATCTGGTCGAACATGACATCGATGCGGCCGCCGATCAGGTCGAGCATGGCCGGCGCACCACCCTTGTACGGCACATGGGTGAAGCGCGTGCCGGTGATGCCCTGGAACAACTCGCCGGCGAGGCGCCCGGTGGCGAAATTGCCTGACGAGCCCATGATCAGCTCGCCGCGGCTGCGGGCATGGGCGATGAAGTCCTTGACCGTCTTCGCGGGCGAGGTCAGCGGCACCAGCATGGTCACCGGCACGTTGGACACCAGCGAGATCGCGGCAAAATCGCGCACCGGGTCGTAGCGCAGTTTGCTCGACACCGCCGGCGCAATGGTCAGCGAGCCGGTCGAGGAAAACAGCAGCGTGTAGCCGTCGGGCTGGGCGGTGGCGACGATTTCGGAACCCACCGCGCCGCCGGCGCCGGCGCGGTTATCGATGATCAAGTTGCGGCCGAGCAGCTCGACCATGCCCGGGGTAACCGCTCGCGCGCTGAGGTCAACGTTGCCGCCCGGTGCGAAGGGCACGATCAGGCGGATGGGCCGCTCGGGCCAGGCCGCAACAGCCGTCTGCGCCAGGACCGCGAGCAGCATGCCGGCGATTACTGCAGGTCTGTATTGCATGAACACTCCGTGGGAAATCAGGCCGTGCCGGCTGCGGCTCCCGGTGCTTGGGCAGACTGCAGGCATTCCGTTACACTGGCCCGCGCATTGTACAGGGCGTGCATGGCTGTCGCGCGCTGAAACCACCCAGCCAAGGAAATGATATGGACCCGAAAGCCGTCGCCGCGGGCATTGCCATGCGCCGCAAAGTCATGGGAGACAAGCACGTCGCCAAGCGCCAGGGCAGTGACGACCGCTTTACCCGCCAGCAGCAGGAACTGGTCAACGGCTTCTCCTGGGGCGAGATCTGGACCCGCCCGCAGCTCACGCTGAAGGAACGCAGCCTGGTCACCCTCGCCTTCATCTGCGCCGCCGACCGCATGGACGAGCTGCCCGGCCATGTCCGCGGCGCACTCAACAACGGCGCCAAGCCCGAGGAGATCGTCGAGGTCTTTGTGCAGGCCGCGGTGTATTGCGGCTTTCCCTCGTCGAATACCGCGGTGCGGCGCTGCGTGGAGATTTTCCGCGAGGACGGCATCCTCTGACCCGGCCGCGGCCGGGTCAGGGCGCCGCCATGCCCAGATCGGCCAGCGCCTTCTTCAGCTCCGCGTACTGCGCCTTCAGATAGGCGGTGGTTTCGCGGCTGCGCATGAACAGCGGCTCGAACTCGTTGTCGTCGAGGTCTTTTTTCCACTCGGGCGTGGCCACCATGCGCGCCAGCGCGGATTCCCAGTAGGCAAGCTGCTGCGGCGTCATCGCCTTGGGTCCGACCATCAGCCGTCCGTTGTTGATGACGACGGGGAAGCCCTGCTCGCGCAGGGTCGGTACCGCGGCAAAGGAACCCTCCAGCCGCTTGTCCGAGGTCACCCCCAGCACGCGCAGCTTGCCGCCCTGCAGATGGGGCACCACGTTGTTGGCGGCCGAGGCCATCAGGTCGACATGGCCGCCAAGCAGCGCCGTCATTGCCTGGCCGCCGCCCTGGAACACCACCGCGCGCAGCTTGCGCGGGTCGCTGCCCGCGAGCCGGGCGAGCCTCGCCATCGCGATGTGGTTGGCGCTGCCGAGGCTGCTGCCGACCGAAAAGCTGACCGCGGCAGGATCCTTGCGCAGCAGGTCGGCCAGGTCACGGATCGAACGCAGCGGCGATTCTGCCCGGACGCTGATCGTCACCGACTCCGTGAACAGGTTGGCGATCATCGTCAGGTCGGTGTAGTTGGTGTTGGAACGGGCGGTAATGTGGTTGGTGAGCAGCGTCGGATTGGCAATGGCGATGAAATGGCCGTCGTTGCCGCGCTGGTTGAGATAGGTCCACGCCACCAGCCCGCCGCCACCGGGCTTGTTGACCACCGCGGCCTGCACCGGAAGGATGCGCCCCTCCTGCAGGATGCGGTGCACCGTGCGTGCCGAACGGTCCTGCCCGCCACCGGCGCCGGTGGCGACAATGATCTCCACCACCCGCTCGGGCCGCCATTCCGCGCCCGCCGCCGCAACCACCCCCGGCAACGCAATGGCCATGAGCACCAGGCCATGCATGACCACACCCGCCCGCTGCTTTTTCATTGCATCTCCCCCCTTCGCCGGTCGTTCGACTGTCTTGTTATCGGGCGACCCGCACGGGCAGGCCGCTCTTCAGTGATTCTTCCATAGCCAGCGTCACCGCCAGGGTCTGCCGCGCTTCGGCGGGCGCCGCATGCAGCGCCGGCGTGCCCGCGGTGAGATGGTCAAGCCAGGCCCGCGTCTCGGTCGCCACCGGACCCCAGAATTCATCCATCGCCCAGTCCCCCGGCGTGCCGCTGCCGAGGAAGGCCATGTTGACTTCGTGGCCGGGAATGTAAACATGGCCCACGCCATGCTCGCTGTAGAGCATGCGGTCGGCGTGGTCGTCATCGAGCAGCATCACGCCGTCAGGGCCGAGCAGCTCCACCCGCGCGGCATGGCCCAGCACCGGGAATCCCTTGGGCAGCGCATAGCTCACGCTCATCGCGATCACCGCGCCGTCGGCACAGGTCAGGATGGCGTGGGCGAGATCGGTGGTGTTGTGGCCGGAATCGCGCAGCACGCCGCGTTTGCCGCGCGCCACCACCTCGACCACCGGGTTGTCCGCGAAAAACCAGCCCATCAGGTCGATGTAATAGGTGAGCCCCGAAGTGGGGCTGTTCTCGGGCAGGCGCGACAGCGTCTGCATCGCCTGCGAGCGGGTGTTGAACAGGCGCACCACCGCGCCGGTAAGGCTGCCGAGGCGTCCGTGGCGCAGCTGTTCCTTCGCGATCATGTAGCGCTTCTTGAAGCGGCGGCTGAAGCCGACATGCAGGCTCGCGCCGCGGCCGGCGTGTTGCAGCGCGGCCGCGCACAGGCGGTCGGCTTCGGCCAGGGTGAGAGCCAGCGGCTTTTCCACCAGCACCTTCTTGCCCTGCTCAAGCGCCTGGAGCACGGGCTCGACATGCTCAAGCTCGATCGTGGACACCACCACGGCGCCGACCTCGGGCCGCGAGATGGCCTCCAGGTTGTCGGCGGACCAGCACTGCGCACCGGCGCGCGCGGCGAGTTTCTCCGCCTTTGCCGGGTCGCGGTCGGACAGCGCGAGAAAACTCACCGCGGGATGGCGGGCCGCCATCAGCGCGCGCAGCGTGCCGATGCGTCCGCAGCCGACCACGGCCACTCCGATGCTTTGATGGCGCATGCCGGTTCCCCTCAGGCGCTCAGCGCCGCGACGATGCGGTCGCGGGTGAAGGGCATGTCGCGCAGCCGCGCGCCCAGCGCGTTGTGGATGGCGTTGCCGATCGCGGCCGCGACGGGGCCCTGTGTGCCCTCGCCCGCGCCCACCGGCGGCGCTTCGGGCCGGTTGATCAGCGCGACCTCGATCTCCGGCACCTCGGTAAAGCGCAGGATCGGGTAGTCGTCCCAGTTACGCGTGGTGATGGTGCCCTTGTCGAAATCGACGCGTTCCTTCAGCGCCATGCTGGCACTCTGGATCATGCCGCCCTCGATCTGGTTGAGCACGCCATCGGGATTGATGGCCTGCCCGACATCCACGGCGCCCCACAGTTTTGTCACCCGCACCTCCTCCTCGACCCTGACCTCGGCAATCACGGCAATCCAGGCCGCGAGGTTCTTGTAGCGCGCGAAGCCGATGCCGCGGCCGCGTTCGCCGTCGCCCTGCTCGCCGGGCCGCCACTGCGCCATCTGCGCGACCTTCTCGATCACTGCCTTTGCCCGCGCATCCTTCAGGTGGCGCAGGCGGAATTCGACCGGATCGGCGCCGGCGGCCTGCGCCAGTTCATCCATGAAACACTCAATGGCGAAGGCATTGGCAAAACCGCCCAGCGCGCGCAGCGCGGAGGCACGGATCGGCGAGCGGCGGATCAGGTGGTTGGTGACTTTCTGGTTGGGAAAGTCATACAAGGGGATCGCGTTGCGGTGGCTGCCGCCGCCGGGCAGCGGCGGGTTGCCCGGCTTGGCGGCAGGCAGCGGCTTTTCCAGGTGCCAGGCCGCGAGCAGGTTGACCCCCCCCTTGCCGCCGGGCCGCGTGCTGTGGGCATGGCTCCACAGCTCGTGGCTCCAGTTGACGATATTGCCCAGTGCATCGAGTGCGGCGTTCATGCGCATCACCATCGGCGAGCTGAAAGGCTCCCAGCCGAATTCGTCCTCGCGCATCCACTGCACGCGCACCGGCCGCCCTGGTGCCGCGCGCGCGAGCAGCACCGCATCCATCGCCACGTCGTCGGCGGCGTTGTGGCCGTAGCAGCCGGCGCCCTCGGCGTGGGTGACGATGATGTCCGGCTCGGGCAGGCCCAGCGCCTGCGCAAGGTCGCCGCGCAGCGGATAGATGCCCTGGCTGTGGGTCCACACCCTGACTTTCGGATGGGCTGTACCGCCCTCCCACTGCGCGATGGCACAGGACGGCGCCAGCGAGGCATGGGCGATGTAGGGCTTGGTGTATTCGGCGCTGAGCTGCTGCACGCCGGCGGTGTCCGGATGGCCTTTGCTGCTGATGACCTCGGTCTCGGCCTCGGCCTGCAGCGTCAGCAGGTGGCGCGGATCGTTGGCCGGCAGCTCCGGCCCCGGCGTCCACTGCGCAAGGCGGGCAAGGCGGCGCTCGGCGCGGATCGCCTGCTCTTCGCGCTCGGCGACCACGCCGAGGAAACTGCCGTCGCGCACCACGGCAACGATGCCGGGCATGCGTTCGACTTCCTGCAGGTCGATCGCCTTCAGCGTCGCGCCGGGCCCTGCAGGGCGGCAGACGCGGCCGTGCAGCGTGCCCGGCAGGTTCATGTCTTGCAGGAATGCGGGTTTGCCGGTGACCTTGCCCGGAATGTCGACGCGTTCCAGCGAAGTGCCGACCACGACATGCTCCTGCGGCAGCTTGGCAGTGGCGTCGAAACCCGCCTCGCGCGCGAGCAGGTCGGGTGCGGCCAGCTCCCAGTAGGTCACCGAACCACCGCCGCGTGCGCTGATCACGCCATCCTTCACGCTCAGGCTTTCGAGGGTGACCCCCAGCTTCAGCGCGGCGCGCGCAAGCAGCAGGTCGCGCGCCTCGGCTGCGGCGTGGCGCAATGCCAGCCCGCTTTCCTGGATCGAGCGGCTGCCCGAGGTGATGCCCTCGTCCGGGCTGAAGGCGGTGGACGCGGGCTTGAGGCGGATGCGCGAGACGTCGATGTCGAGTTCTTCCGCGGTCATCTGCACCAGCGCGGTCAGGATGCCCTGGCCGATCTCGACCTTGCCGGTGACCAGCGTCACCGTGCCATCGGCATTGATGGACAGCCAGCGGTCCAGGCGGCGGTTGGTTTCAAGGCTGCCCGGCAGCTTGCGCGCGGGCGCGGTGTTGTCGGCTTGCGCCATCAGCGTTCTCCCCGGAGTTCTTTTGCCGCGCGCTTGATCGCGCGCAGGATGCGGCTGTGCGTGCCGCAGCGGCAGAGGTTGCGCTCGAGTGCCGCGCGGATCTCGGCATCGGAAGGATCGGCATTGACGTCGAGCAGCGCTTTCGCCGCCATCAGGATGCCGCTCGCGCAGTAGCCGCACTGCGCCGCC
>JAJTHX010000142.1 GCA_021300125.1 Betaproteobacteria bacterium
ATGTTAAGCTTCCGAATGTCAGCTTTTTAATTCAATAAAATCAAGAAGTTATGATAAACATTTTTATCGGTTTCGACGGCCGGGAAGCGGTCGCATTCAACGTCCTCGCCTACAGCATCCACCGTCGCGCCAGCGCCCCCGTGTCGATCGCGCCCATCATGCTGTCGCAATTGACGGGCATGTTCCGGCGCGAGCGCCATCCGTTGCAGTCCACCGACTTTTCTTTTTCCCGTTTCCTGACCCCCTGCCTCTCGGGTTACACCGGCTGGTCGGTGTTCATGGATTGCGACATGCTGGTCCTCGATGACATTGCCAGGCTGTGGGCCCTGCGTGACGAGCGCTATGCGGTGATGGTGGTGAAGCATCAGCACGTGCCCAAGGAAGAGGTCAAATTCCTCAATGAACCCCAAACCAAGTACGAAAAGAAAAACTGGTCGAGCGTGATGTTGTTCAACAACGCACGCTGCACTGCGCTGACGCCCGATTACGTCAACAGCGCCAGCGGGCTGGAACTGCACCAGTTCAAATGGCTCGGTGATGACAGCCTGATCGGCGGGTTGCCCCATGAGTGGAATCACCTGGTGGCCTACGATCCACCGCGCAAGGGCATGTCGCTGGTGCACTACACGCTGGGCGGCCCCTACTTCCACGCCTACCGCGACTGCGAGTATTCGAAAGAGTGGTTTGCCGAGCGCGAGGCCATGCTGCACGCGGGCACTGAGGCGTTGCCCTGACCGGGCGGGTACACCGCGGCCTCCGATCATGGACAACGGTCCGACTTGATCCCTCCGAAATCCACCATCACGCAACTGCTGCAGCAGGGCCAGCTTCAGCTTCAGCAAGGCAGGCCAGATCTCGCCGAGGCCTGCTGGCGGGAAATCCTCGACCGCCAGCCGCGCAGCTTCGAGGCCTTGCATCTGCTCGGGATGCTCAAGCTTCAACTGGGCCAGGCGGACGAGGCGGTCACCTGGCTGGCGCGCGCGGCACGACACAAGCCGGCCGACTCCGGCACGCAAACCCTGCTCGGCATTGCCCTGCAGTTGTCAGGCCGCATCGGAGACTCGCTTGAACATTTCCGGCGCGCAGCAACCCTGGCACCCGGTAACCCGGAATTCCACTACAACCTGGGCAAGGCCTTGCGTGCAGCAGGCCATGTCGAAGATGCGATCATCAGCTACGAAAAGACGCTCGCACTCAAAGCGGATCATGCCGACGCCCTGAATAACCTGAGCGAAGCGTTCAATTCCCTGGATCGCGCCGCGGAAGCCGCCGAGGCCGCGCTTGGTGTCATCCGCCTGAATCCGGCGCATGCCGAAGCGTGGAGCAATCTCGGCGGCGCCCAGTTGCTGCTGGAGCAGGCTGCAGCGGCCCTCGAAAGTCTGGACCACGCGCTGCAACTGCGCCCCGATCTGCCACGCGCGCTGTGCAACCGTGCCAAGGCTTTGGCAAAGCTCGGACGGATCGAGGAGGCGATAGCCTTCATCAACCAGGTCGCCGCGCGCTTGCCCGCATCCTGCGAGCCCATATTCACGCGCGGCCTGATCCGCTTCGAGCGGGGTGATATGGATGGCGCAATGACCGATTGCAGGGAGGCGCTGGCGATAACGCCGGATCATGTGCCTTCGCTGGTCTACACCGGCACCATTTATCTGGCGATGGGCCACCACGAGGCGGCAATTGCCGCGTTCGATCAAGTGCTCCGGCATCAACCTGATCATGCGGTCGCCCATTACAATCTTGGCATCACGCTTCTGCTCTGCGGCCAGTTCGGGCGCGGCTGGCATGAGTATGGCTGGCGCTTTCGAACCCGCGGGTTCAGCGAAAGCGCACCCGTGATCAGCCTGCCGCTCTGGCAGGGCGATCGCAATGTCCGTCTGCTGGTGGTGGCAGAACAAGGTATCGGCGACCAGATCATGTACGCATCGATGCTGGGGGATCTGAAAGGGCTGCACGGCGATTTCACCGTGGCCCTCAGCGACAAGCTGTTGCCTGTGTTCCGCCGGTCATTCCCGCAACTGCGCTTTATTTCCCTGCTGGATACTGTTGGTGAATTGTCTGATTGGGATGAATACATAGCCATCGGCAGCCTTGGGCTGTATTTCAGGCGCGATCTCGATGCTTTCATTGGAGGTCGCAAGGCCTATCTTCATGCCGACCCTGCCCGCGTAATGCAACTGCGAGGCGCCGTCAGCCTTCGGAACGCAAAAGTCGTCTGCGGCCTGTCCTGGTTCAGCAACAACAAGCCTGTCGGCACCCAGAAAAGCATGGCCCTGTCTGATCTGTCACGCGCCTTCTCGGGGCTCGATTTCAACTGGATCGACCTGCAATACGGCGACACCAATGCCGAGCGCAGGGCCTTGAGGGATGCAGGTGGGCTTGATGTGCTGCGTGAACCGACGGTGGACACCTACAACGACATCGACGGGCTCGCTGCGCTGGTCGATGCCTGCGACGTCATCGTCACCATCAGCAACACTACCGCCCACCTTGCCGGCGCGCTGGGCAAACAGGTATTTCTGATGCTGCCGCATTCAGCAGGGCGCTTCTGGTGCTGGCAGGCCGAGCGTGATGAGGCCCTGTGGTATCCCAACGTCCGCATTTTTCGCCAGCCGCGCGAGGGCGACTGGGCCAGCGTGTTGGCGAGGGTTCGCGAGGCGCTGGCGGCACTGCCCCCCCCGGCGGGCTGAACAGCAGCGTCACCGCCTCAGATCCCCAGCCCCCTCAGCTGCTTCTCCGGATACCGCGTGCCCGCGGTGACCCCCGGCGCGAACACCTGCTCCAGCCGTGCCAGTTCGTCGCCGGCCAACTGCAGGTTGATCGCGGCCAGGTTCTGCTCGAGATAGCTGCGCCGCTTGGTGCCGGGGATGGGCACGATATCCATGCCACGGGCCAGCACCCAGGCCAGCGCGACCTGGGCTGCGGTTGCGTTGTGAGCGCTTGCTATCGTCTCCAGGATATCCAATAACTCATTGTTTTTATTTATATTTTCTGGCAGGAATCGGGGGTGCTCACGGCGCCGGTCCTTTTCCATCAGGGCATCGACGCTCTTGATGGTGGCGGTCAGGAAACCGCGACCCAGCGGGGCGTAGGCCATGAAGCCGATGCCCAGTTCGCGGCAGGCCGGCAGGATCTCGCGCTCGACATCGCGGCTCCACAGCGAGTATTCGGTTTCAACCGCGGTAATCGGATGCACCGCATGTGCGCGGCGGATGGTCGCAGCACCGGCCTCCGACAGCGCGAGGTGGCGCGCCTTGCCCTGCTCCACCAGGCGCTTCATGGCGCCGACGGTATCTTCGATCGGCACTTTCGGATCCACGCGGTGCAGGCCGTAGAGGTCGATACAGTCGATGCCGAGGTTGCGCAGGCTGCGCTCGCAGGCGAGCTTCACGTAATCGGGATGGCCCCCGGACAGACCCTCGGGCACGCCGCCGCCCAGGCCGACGTTGCCGAACTTGGTGGCGATCAGGACCTGGTCGCGGCGCCCGCGGATGGCCTGCCCGACCAGCGATTCATTGACACCGCTGCCATAGGCATCCGAGGTCACGAACAGGTTGCAACCGAGTTCGATCGCGCGATGCATGGTGGCGATGGATTCGGCGTCATCCGGCACGCCGTAGCTGATCGACATGCCCATGCAGCCGAGCCCGAGGGCCGGCACTTCGGGTCCGTTGCGTCCCAACTGGCGTTTCTGCATCGTCGTTTCTCCTCTTCGCCTGGCCGTTGGCGTGGAGCCCGGCCGAAAAAAAGGCGACGCGAAAAACGCGTCGCCGGTGTTGCACGGGCCTGCCTTACTTCGCGTAGCTGACGGTGAGATCGCCCACGCCGTCAACATGGCCTTCGAGCTTGTCGCCGGGCTTGATCGGGCCGACGCCGGCCGGCGTACCCGACATGATGATGTCGCCGGGACGCAGCGTGATCAGATGCGACAGGTACGAGATGGTTTCCGGCACGTTCCAGATCAGCTCCGACAGGTCGCCCTTCTGCTTCACTTCGCCGTTGACCTTGAGCCAGATCGCGCCCTTGGCGGGATGGCCGACCATGGACACGGGCTTGAGCGCGGTGCAGGGCGCGGAATTGTCGAAGGCCTTGCCCATTTCCCAGGGCCGGCCCATTTTCTTGGCCTCGCCCTGCAGGTCGCGGCGGGTCATGTCGAGGCCGACGCCATAGCCGAACACATGGTCGAGCGCCTTCTCCACCGGGATGTTGGCGCCGCCCTGGCCGATGGCAACGATCATCTCGATCTCGTGGTGCACATCCTTGGTCATTTGCGGATAGGGGATGGTCGCGCCGTTCTGCACGATGGCATCAGCGGGCTTCATGAAGAAAAACGGCGGCTCGCGGTCAGGGTCATGGCCCATCTCGCGCGCGTGCTCGGCGTAGTTGCGGCCCACGCAGTAGATGCGGCCGACCGGGAAGGCCTTGCTGCTTTCGACCACCGGCAGCGTGACGATGCCGGGGAAATCAATGACGTAACTCATGATGCGGTCCTTGCTGGTTGTGGTTGTCAGTCGGAAAAAAGGGCATCAGCCGCGCTGGGCTTCCACCGCGACCCAGAAGCCCTGCGGCATGCGCTGGAACACCACCAGATCGAAACGGGCGAGAAACCGGGGCAGCCACCAGGCCGGCGGCTCCTGGATCAGGTGGGCATTGCGGCCATCGGCTAGAAACTTCACCGCGGGTCCGGTGTGCACCGTGAAAAACCCGACGCCCTGGGTCACGCGCTTGAGGTCATCCAGCACGTTGTCGAGCAGCTCCGGTTCGATGTGCTCCAGCACGTCGATGCAGGAGACGAACGGCGCCGGCGCGGGCGTAGCAGCCCACTCCGGGCGCGCCGGATCGTAATGGCGGATCTGCGGCGGGTTGGGCATCAGCGTTTTCAGCGTTTCACCCAGGCGGCCCTTGCCCGCGCCGTAATCGAGCAGCTCCGGCGCGCCGGTCTGTTTCAGGATGTCGGCCACCACCGGTGCATACTGCACCGAGGCCACGCCGTAGTTGGGGTTGCGATGCAGTTCTTCCTGCATCTTGCGGTATTCTTCGGAAATCAGCGTGCTCATGGCAGTCAGGGTGCAGAGCACCCGCGCGAAACCGGCGCCCCCGGTCGAAGGAACCCGGGAGTTTAATGAAGCACCGCCTGCAGTTCAAATAAAAGCCCCTTCCTCCCTGCCCCTCCTCCACCCGCTTGGACCCCTCCACATCCCTGGGCGCCCTGTTTCTCGCCAGTTTTCTGGCAGCCACACTGTTGCCCGGAGGCTCCGAAGCCGCACTGTTCGGCATACTCCAGCTGCACCCGTAACAGCTGTGGCCGGCACTGGGCGTGGCCACGCTGGGCAACACCCTGGGCGGCCTCAGTTCCTACCTGATTGGCCGGCTGATTCCACAAAAGGCCGGACTCAAGGGCCTTGATCTCGTCCGCCGCTGGGGCAGCCCCGCCCTGCTGCTGTCCTGGGTGCCGCTGATCGGCGACCCGCTGTGCGTGGCCGCCGGCTGGCTGCGCCTCAATCCCTGGTGGTCCACCGTGTTCATTGCCATCGGCAAATTCCTGCGCTACTGGGTCATCGCCGTCGCCACCACCAGCCTGTGAGCCCCTAAGTTAAACTGCTGTTCCGTAAAACTTTTCGCAGCGTGCTTTTCATTCAGCGCCCTGCACTCAGCACCCATCGCTGCCCTCATGACCCCCCGCCTGCGCGAAATCCCCTACAACTACACCTCGTTCTCCGACCGCGAGATCGTGATCCGCCTGCTCGGCGCACCGCATTGGGATCTGCTCAACACATTGCGCGCGCAGCGCCGCACCGGCCGCTCGGCGAAGATGCTCTACGAAGTTCTGGGCGACATGTGGGTGATCAAACGCAATCCCTACATCGAGGACGATCTGCTCGCCAACCGCAAGCGCCGCGATGCGCTGGTCGAAGGCATGCGCAGCCGCCTGAACGGCATCGAGGCCCGGCGCGATGACGGCGATGACCGTGTAGCGCGCCTGCTGGACGCAGCGCGGACTGCGGTCGACCGCTTTGCCGCGGGCTTCGAGGACACGCTGTCACTCCGCCGCCGGGCGCAGGCGCGCCTTGCGCGCGCCACGCGTCGCGACAACATCCAGTTCGACGGCCTGGCACGGGTTTCCCATGTCACGGATGCCACCGACTGGCGCGTCGAGTATCCCTTTGTCGTGATCAATCCGGACAGCGCGGATGAAGTCATCGACGTGGTCGCCGCCTGCATCGAACTCGGGCTCACCCTCATCCCGCGCGGCGGCGGCACCGGCTACACCGGCGGCGCAATTCCCCTGACCCCGCTGTCCGCCGTGATCAACACCGAAAAGCTCGATGCGCTGGAGCGCATCGATGCCGCATCGCTGCCCGGCGTTGCGAAACCGGTATCACTGCTGCGCTGCGGCGCCGGCGTGGTGACCCGCCGCGCGATGGAAGCCGCGGAAAGCGCCGGCCTGGTGTTTGCCTGCGATCCGACCTCGGCCGACGCCTCCTGCATCGGCGGCAACGTGGCCATGAACGCCGGCGGCAAGAAGGCCGTGCTGTGGGGCACCGCGCTCGACAACCTGGCCTCCTGGAAAATGGTCACGCCCGATGCGCGCTGGATGCGGGTCGAACGCCTCGACCACAACCTCGGCAAGATCCACGACCTGCCCGTCGCGCGTTTCCGCGTCACCCGCTACGCGCGCGACGGCAGGACACCTGAAGGCACGCCCGAAATCCTCGAAATCCCGGGCACGACCTTTCGCAAGCGCGGCCTCGGCAAGGACGTCACCGACAAGGTGCTCGGCGGCCTGCCCGGCGTGCAGAAGGAAGGCTGCGACGGCATCATCACCGAAGCCACCTTCGTGCTGCACCGCATGCCGCCGGCAATCCGCACGGTATGCCTGGAGTTTTTCGGCACCGTGCGCGATGCCGTGCCCTCGATCGTCGAAATCAAGCGTTACCTCGACGGCAATCCCGACGCGATCCTTGCCGGACTGGAGCATCTCGACTCGCGCTACGTCAAGGCGGTGGGCTATGCCACCAAGTCGCGCCGCGCCGGCAGGCCGGTGATGGTGCTCGTCGGTGACATCGTCGGCGAGAACGAGGACGCGGTGGCCGCCGCCGCCTCGCAAGTCATCCGCATCGCCAACGCCCGCGGCGCGGAAGGATTTGTCGCCGCGTCTGCGGAAGCACGCAAGACCTTCTGGCTCGACCGCGCGCGCACCGCCGCCATCGCCCGCCACACCAACGCCTTCAAGATCAACGAGGACGTGGTGATCCCGCTGGAACGCCTCGGCGACTACTCCGACGGCATCGAGCGCATCAACATCGAACTGTCGATCCGCAACAAGCTGCGCATCCTTGAAGCCGTGGATGAAGTGCTTGCCGGTGAGCTGCCGGTGGCGGCGCCGGAGTCGGGCGTATCGGCCGCGGAGGTGATCGGCGACCGCGCCGACCGCGCGCGCGCTGGTGGCCGCAGCGCAAACGCGCTGGCAGTGGCTGATTGAACACCTGGACACCCCGGTTGCCGCACTGGCGGCAGGGGGCCACTGCCCCCTGCCTGCGGAAAAACTTGCCGGCCGCGAACGCGACACCCTGTTCCACCTGCTGCAGGACCACAGCCTGCGCGTGTCGTGGAAGCAGGAGGTGCGCGCCTGCCTCGCCGACCTCTTTGGCGGCCGCCCGTTCGCCAAAGTCATCGAAGCCATCGATGCGGCGCATCGTCAGGCCCTGCGCGGCCGCGTTTTTGTCGCGCTGCACATGCACGCCGGTGACGGCAACGTGCATACCAACCTGCCGGTCAATTCTGACAACTACGCGATGCTGCAGGAGGCAGCAGAGGCGGTGGCGCGCATCATGCGGCTGGCCGAATCGCTGGACGGCGTGATTTCCGGCGAACACGGCATCGGCATCACCAAGCTCGAGTTCCTGCCGGCGGAGCGCGTGACCGCTTTCCAGGCGTACAAGCAGGCGGTGGATCCCCACGGCCATTTCAACAAGGGCAAACTGCTGCCCGGCGCGGACCTCGGCAATGCCTACACGCCCAGTTTCTCGCTGCTCGGCGCCGAAAGCCTGATCCTCGAGCACTCCGACGTCGGCGCCATCGCTGACTCGGTCAAGGACTGCCTGCGCTGCGGCAAATGCAAGCCGGTGTGCGCCACCCACGTGCCGCGGGCCAACCTGCTCTACAGCCCGCGCAACAAGATCCTCGCGACCAGCCTGCTGATCGAGGCCTTCCTCTACGAGGAGCAGACCCGGCGCGGCATTTCGATCGAGCATTTCGACGAGTTCGGCGACGTCGCCGACCACTGCACCGTCTGCCACAAGTGCGCCAACCCCTGCCCGGTGGACATTGATTTCGGCAACGTGTCGATTGCGATGCGCAATTTCCTGAGGCGCCACGGCAAGCGACGCTTCAATGCCGGTGCAAAAGCCTCGATGTTGTTCCTCAATGCCACCGACCCGCGCAGTATCAATGCCGCGCGCAAGCTGATGATCGACTGGGGCTACCGGGCCCAGCGCGTCGCTCACGGCGTGGCAAAAACGCTGGGGCTTGCCGGCCAGCAGACCCGCCGCCCGCCGGCCACCACCGGCAAGCCGCCCGTGCGCGCGCAGGTCATCCACTTCATCAACAAGCCGATGCCCGGCAAGCTGCCGAAGAAAGCCTCGCGCGCGCTGCTCGACATCGAGGATCCGCGCATCGTGCCGGTGATCCGCGACGCGGCGAAAGTGACCGAGGATTCCGATGCCGTGTTCTATTTCCCCGGCTGCGGCTCGGAACGCCTGTTCAGCCAGGTCGGCCTCGCCACCCAGGCCATGCTGTTCGAGCTCGGTGTGCAGACCGTGCTGCCGCCGGGTTACCTGTGCTGCGGCTATCCGCAAACCGCGGCCGGCGAGGAGGACAAGGGCCAGGCCATCACCACCGCCAACCGGGTGCTGTTCCACCGGGTTGCGCACACCCTGAACTATCTCGACATCAAGACCGTGATCGTGTCCTGCGGCACCTGCATGGACCAGCTGCAGAAATACGAATTCGGCAACATTTTCCCGGGCTGCCGCCTGCTCGACATCCACGAATACCTGCTCGAGCGCGGGGTCAGGCTGGAAGGTGTCAGCGGGGTGCGCTACATGTACCACGACCCCTGCCATACGCCGATGAAGACCCATGCGCCACTGAAGGTGGTCAACACGCTGATGGCCGCGCCGGTGGCGCTGAACGAACGCTGTTGCGGTGAATCGGGAACCCTGGCGGTGACCCGCCCCGACATCTCGACCCAGGTGCGCTTCCGCAAGGAAGAAGAGATGCGGCGCGGCGCCGGGCACCTGCGTGCCGGCGGCGACGTGCCGGTAAAAGTGCTGACCTCCTGCCCGTCCTGCCTGCAGGGGCTGTCGCGGTTCGGGCCCGATACCGGCGTCGAGGCTGATTACATCGTCGTCGAAATGGCCCGGCACCTGCTTGGCGAGGAATGGATGGAAAACTACGTCGCGCGCGCCAACAACGGCGGCATCGAGCGCGTGCTGCTCTAGTGTTCATGTGTGAACCCGTTCAAACACTGAAACAGCGGGCTTTTCGGGGGATGGCGGCATGTGACCTATTCACTTGCCTTCCGACTTCCATGAACAAAAACTGTGCGCCTGAATCTGACAAGGGCGCATCATGGCTGCCGTCTTGAGTGCTGAACAGGGCTTGCTGAAAATCGCCGACGCCGCCGCGGCGCGCGTTGCCGATCCGAAGGTGCGCTTCAGCCAGGCACTCCTGCTGCCGGCAGCCGGTGATGGACCGGCAACGTTGGCGGTGAGCCCCGGAACCTGCACGCCAGACCGCCTGCTCGACATCAATCACGGCTCGCCCCGGCAGGTCCGCATCGATTCCATGATCGACAGTGGCTCCGATTTCGAGCGCGCCGCCTGACGGCGCCGCGCTGTTTTCACCCGATTACCTCACGGCAAGCCAGCGCTTCCGGGCGGCTGCAGCCGGCGCGGGCGCCGGGCTGAAGACACTGGCGCTGCAGTCGCGCGGCCCCTGCGGCGAATCCCTGGGTATCGACGTCGCGTGGCTTGGCGCGCAGTCCGCGCCGAAAGTGCGGCTGCATGTCTGCGGCCTGCACGGCGTAGAAGCCCATGCCGGCTCCGCAGTACAGCTGGCGCTGCTGCAGGCGCCACCGCCGCTGGCGGCAGACACCGCGCTGGTTCTGGTGCATGTCGCCAATCCCTGGGGCATGGCCTGGCGTCGCCGCTGCAATGCCGGCAACGTCGATCTGAACCGCAATTTTCTCGACACCGGCGCCAGCTGGTCGGGTTGTCCGCCGCTGTACCGGGCACTGGATCCCCTGCTCAATCCGCCATTGCCGCCGTCGCGCGACTTTTTCCTGCTGCGGCTGGCGTGGTTTGCACTGCGCCACGGCTCCGCCGCCGTGCGCCAGGCCATCGCGCATGGCCAGTACTGCTATCCGCAGGGATTGTTCTACGGCGGCGCGGGGTTGCAAGAGGAGTCACGGCTGCTCGGGGAATGGCTGCGCACCAGGCTGGCGGCGGCCACCTCCGTTTTCGCCATGGACCTGCACACCGGCCTGGGCGCTTATGGGGCAAGCACGCTGATCGCCGAACCGCTGCCCGGCAGCGACGCCACCAGCCTTTCGCAGCGGCTCGGCCTGCATGTGCAATGCGAGACCTCCTCGCCGGCCGCCTACAGGGTGCGCGGCAGCTTCGGCAGCGCGCTGCCCCGGCTGCTGCCGCAGGCGCGGATCGAATTCGTGCTGCAGGAGATCGGCACCGCCCCGCCATTGCAGGTGCTGCATGCGCTGCGGGAAGAAAACCGATGGCACCATCATGGAGATGGCGGCGATCACGCCTGCAAACAGGCATTGCTGGCGGCGCTGTGTCCGGCGGATAAGGCCTGGCGAAATGCGGCAGTACGCCAGGGTTGCCTCCTTGCCTATCGCGCAGCCTTCAATCATTCATGACGGCGGGCACTTATAATGCCCGCTCATGACATACTGTTTTCGTATTGACCACGGTCTGCGAAGGTGAGCGACCTCTCCACCGCCCAAGCCCTGTTTGCCAAAGCTGTACACGCACACCAGGGTGGAAATCTGGAGGCTGCGCTCAGGCTTTACGAAGAAGCCTTGCACCATGCGCCGGACCGTCCGAGCATCGTCTCCAACCTGGCAACAGCACTGTTCCAGCTTGAACGATTTGAAGCAGCCCGGGAGCTCTGCCTTGATGTGCTCGCCCGCCAGCCCGAGGATGCCGCACTGTGGGTTCGCCTCGGCAACGCGCAATCCCGCCTCCAGCAGCCTGAGCAAGCCCTGCGCAGTTACGACCGGGCTTTGGCAATAGATGCCGGGCACGTCGAGGCACTCACCAACGCCGCGCATTTGCTGGAATCGCTGGGCCGCGCGGAAGACGCCTTGGCGCGCCTGGACCTTGCGCTGGCTGCGGCCCCGGATCATGTTGAAGCGCACAACAATCGCGGCAACGTGCTGGCCGACCTTGACCGCTTCGATGAAGCAATTGCCGATTACCGCCGTGCCCAGAACCTGGCTCCGCAGGATTCCCTTTCGCGCTGGAATGAAGCCCTGTGCCGCCTTTATACCGGCGACTTTGCGGCCGGCTGGGCGTTGTATCACTGCGGCTGGGCTTCTGGCGAACGTGGACAGCGCTTGCGGCTTGCGCTGCCGCAATGGGAGGGCCAGCCTGGCATCGCAGCGCTGCTGGTCTGGGGTGAGCAGGGTGTCGGCGACCAGATCCTCTTCAGTACGCTGCTCGAAGACCTTTCGCTCCGGACACCGCGCATTGTGGTGGCGCTCGACGAGCGGCTGTTGCCGCTTTACCGGCGATCTTTTCCCGCACTCCAGTTCATCAGCCTGCGCGATGCCCCTGCATTTCGCGATGCCAGCCACCAGATCGCGATCGGCGATCTCGGCCGGCACCTGCGCCCCGATGCTGCGTCATTCAAGCCCCGTCAGGGCGGTTTTTTGCGTGCAGATCCTGCGCGCGTCGCAGCCCTGCGGTCGAAGCTCGGCGGCACAGACCTGCGCCTGTGCGGGCTCTCCTGGTCGAGCAGCAACCCGCGGCTGGGCCGTTTCAAAAGTCTCGGCGAGGCCGATCTCTCAGCGCTTGCCGCTCTGCGTGATGTGCGCTGGATTGATCTGCAATATGGGGATACCCGGGAACAAAGACGGTGGCTGCGCAAACGCTGGGGGCTTGAGCTGGCACATGCGGATGACATCGATAATTTCAGCGATCTCGACGGATTCGCTGCGCTCGTATCGGCCTGTGATCAGGTGGTGTCGGTGAGCAATACCACCGTGCATGTCGCCGGCGCGCTCGGGATCCCCGTGCAGGTCTTGCTGCCGCGGGCAGCCGGACGCATCTGGTATTGGCACCATGGCCGCAATGACAGCCACTGGTATGCCAGCTGCCGGCTGTGGCGACAGCAAACTCCGGGGGACTGGCGCCCGGTGATCGAAGCCGTGGCGGCTACATTACACGCCGCTTTCAACCGCACGGAGCCCGCGTGACTCAAGACTGCGAACTGTGTCGCCTGCCCGGCGGCCGTCCAATATGGCGCAATGCGCAATTGCGTGTAGTCGAGGTGGACGAGCCGGGATATCCGGGCTTTTGCCGCGTGATCTGGAACAGTCATGTTGCCGAAATGAGCGATCTCGGCGCCGATGATCGCGCGCATTGCATGACGGTGGTCAATGCGGTGGAACTCGCGCTGCGTGAAACCCTGCATCCGGCCAAGATCAATCTTGCAAGTCTCGGCAACATGGTCGCCCACCTGCACTGGCATGTCATCCCGCGCTTTCTGGACGACCCCCAGTTCCCGCAGCCGCTTTGGGGGCCACGCCAGCGCGAGGGGGCTGCGACCCGGACCGGCATGA
>JAJTHX010000207.1 GCA_021300125.1 Betaproteobacteria bacterium
CGAACCCCAGTAAGGCTCAATCTCCGCGACAAAACGCCGGCGATGCCGGCGTTTTTTTGTTCAAGCCGTCAACCGGCCGCTCTGGTAATCGCGCACCGCCTGCTCCAGCTCTTCGCGGGTGTTCATCACAAAGGGACCGTACTGCGCCACCGGCTCGTTCAGGGGGCGCGCTGCGAGCAGAATCAGGCGGGCGCCTTCGGCGCCCGCGCGCAGCGTCACCGCCACACCTGCACCCAGCACGCCCGCACAGCGCCGCTGCAGCGGCTGCGAATCGCACGCTCCCACGCACAGGACCCCCTCGTAAAGATAGACAAAGGCGTTGTGGCCCTGCGGCAGGTCGTGACGGAATTCTCCGCCGCCGGGCAGCCCGATGTCGAAATAGATCGGCTCGGTGCCCAGACCCTGTATCGGCCCCGGCGTGTCAGCACCCCCGGAATGCAGGGTGCCCGCGATCACCCGCGCCCGGCCGCCGCCGGGCAGCCGGACTTCAGGAATGGCGGCCGCCGGGATATCGCGGTATGCAGCGGGCTTCATCTTTTCCGCCGCGGGCAGGTTGATCCAGAGCTGGAAACCGCGCATGCGGCCCTCGGTCTGCTGCGGCATCTCGGAATGGATGATGCCCCGCCCGGCGGTCATCCACTGCACGTCGCCACTCCTGAGGTCGCCGCGGTTGCCGAGGTGGTCCTCGTGCAGCATGTGGCCGTCGAGCATGTAGGTCACGGTTTCGAAGCCGCGGTGCGGATGGGCGGGAAAGCCGGCAATGTAATCCTGCGGATTGTCGGTACCGAACTCATCCAGCATCAGGAAGGGATCGAGCCGCGCCAGCGGCGACTGGCCGATGCTGCGGCGCAGGCGCACGCCGGCACCATCCGATGTCTCGGTGGCGGCAATCACCCGCTTCAGGTTGCGTTCGGGCATGGATATCCCCGTGCAGCCAGTCTGTCACTCCACCGTGATGTTGGCGGCCTTGACCACCTTCGCCCATTTCGCGATCTCGGCCTTGAGCCATTTCGCGAACTCCTGCGGCGAATTGCCCACCGGCACCCCGCCTTCGGCCTCGAAGCGCTTGCGCACCTCGGGCGAGTGGACAATGGCGACGATGCGCTGGTTGAGCATGCGCACGATGGGCTCGGGCGTGCCGCGCGGCATGAAAATGCCCTGCCAGGTGCCGGACTGGTAGCCCTTCAGGCCGGACTCCGCAATCGTCGGCAGGTCAGGCACCAGCTGTGAACGTTCGAGGCTGGTCACGGCGACACCGCGCAGTTTGCCGGCGCGCACATGCGTCATCACTGACGGCATGGTCGCGAACACCACCTGGATGCGGCCGGAAAGCAGGTCGAGGATCGAGCCGGAGGCGCCCTTGTAGGGCACGTGCACGATCTTCGTGCCGGCCATCAGGTTGAACAGCTCGCCTGCAAGATGCGGACCGCCCCCGTTGCCCGAAGAACCGAAATTGAGTTCCCCGGGCCGGGCCTGAGCCAGCTTGATCAGGTCAGCCACCGTGTTGACGGGCAGCGAGGGGTTCACCACCAGGATCTGTGTCGCGGTGGAGGCCAGCGTCACCGGCGCAAAATCGCGCTCGGAGTCGTAGGGCAGCTTTTTGTAGATGCTCGGGTTGACGCCGAAGGAACTCCCAACCAGCAGCATGGTATAGCCGTCGGGATTGGCCTTGGCCACCATATCCGCCGCCAGCACACCGCCCCCGCCGCCGGAGCGATTATCAACCACGAACTGCTGGCCCAGCTGCTTGGCGAGTTCGCCGGCGATCATCCGCGCCACGAAGTCGGCATTACCCCCCGCGGCCTGGGCCACGACGAAACGCACGGGCCGGTTGGGATAACCGGGCAACGACACCTGTGACGCCTGCGCGGCTGCGGCCACTCCGGCAATCAGCAGGAAAAGGCACGTCATCACCGTCCTAGAGATCTGCCTCATCATCTTCTCCGACCTCATCGTCCCTTGAACACCGGTTTGCGTTTTTCCATGAACGCGCGCCGGCCTTCGATGAAGTCCTCGCTGGCGCCGCAGTCGCGCACCAGTTGTTCGCACAGGGCGACATCGCGATCGGCCGCATCCTTCATCAGCTCGTCAACCACGCGCTTGGCGGTGAGGATCGACAGCGGCGCGTTCTCGGCCATGTTGCCGGCCCAGGCCCGCACCGTGTTCTCCAGCTCGGCGGCGGGCACCACTTCGTTGACGATGCCCATGCGCAGCGCAGCGTCGGCCTTGTAGCGGCGCGCGGTGAAGATGAACTCCTTGGCCACCGAGGGTCCGGTCAGCTCGACCAGGCGGCGCAGGCCCTCCATGCCGTAGCCGATGCCCAGCCGCGCGGCGGGGATGCCGAACTGCGCGTCATCGGAGCAGATGCGCAGGTCGCAGGACAGCGCCAGTGACATGCCGCCGCCGATGCAGTAGCCGCGGATCATCGCGATCGTCGGCTTGCCGGTGCCGCGCAGCACCTTGCGCATGCCGGAGGACACCTTCGAATACGTTTCCTGCGCCTCGGCGTTGGCGCGCTCGTCCTCGAATTTGGAAATATCGGCGCCGGAAACGAAGGATTTGTCGCCGGCGCCGGCGAGCACGATCACGCGCACGGCAGGATCGGCATCGAACAGCCGGAGCACCTCGCCCGCGGCCTGCCACATTTCCAGCGACACCGCATTGCGGCGTTCGGGATTGTTGAAAATCAGGAAACCGATCGCGCCTTCACGGCGCGCGACGATCTTGTCAGTACCGGTGATGATGCTCATGCCGCACCTCCTGCAGTCGATGGCCAGAACCGATTCATACCGCGATGCGGCGCCGCAGTCCATGCGCCGTTCCGCATGGTGTCAAGCTCAGTCCTGCGGCCGCACTTCCGGATTGAGGAAATTGCGCGGATCGTGGACTTCGCCGCGCAGCCAGGCATTGATGTTGGCCGCGGCGATGGTGCCCATCCTGACCATCGCACCGGTGGTCGCCGCCGCGATGTGCGGGGTCAGAATCACGTTGGACAGGGCATACAGGGGGTGATCCGGCCCCGGCGGCTCGCAGGCATAGGTATCAAGGCCTGCGCCGGCGATGCGCCCCGCTTGCAGCGCCTCGACCAGCGCCACCTCGTCCACCACCGGGCCGCGGGCGGTGTTGATGAGCAGGGCTTCCGGTTTCATTCTCGCCAGTTGCGCCGCACCGATCAGACCCCGGGTTTCTGCGGTCAGCGGGCAGTGCAGGCTGAGGATGTCCACCGTCTCCAGCAGGCAGCCGAGATCGGGTTCCGGACGCATGCCTGCAGGCAGCGTGACATTCGAACGGGTATGCACTACCACCGCAGCACCACAGGCGGCGGCGAGCCTGGCGGTGCGCTCGCCGATCTGGCCGTAGCCGACGATGCCGACGATGCGCTCGCGGAAATCCCGCCGCAGTTCGCTCAGATGGCGCCACTCGCCTCGGCGGATCTCGCGGTCGTAGCGTGGCAGGTCGCGCGCCAGTGCAAGCATCAGCGCCAGCGCATGCTCGGCCACCGCGTCGGCATTGGCGCCGCCGGTGACCATCACGGCCACGCCGCAACGCGAGGCTGCAGCGATGTCCACGCTGTCCACCCCGGCGCCGTGCTTGGCGATGATTTTCAGGCCGCTTGCCGATTCAATCACGCCGGCGGTGAACGGCGGCGAGCCGCGCAGCAGCACCGCCACCGGCCGGTGCTGCTGCAGCGCCGCGCGCAGTGACGCCTCGTCGACGCGGTCGGTCATGAATACCGGCTCAAGACCGCCTTCGCGCAGCAGCCGCTGCGCCAGCCCGGAAACGGTGGAAGCGGTGACCAGCACCCGTGGCATGCTCAAGCGGACCTCCCGGCGTTGGCGGAGTCAGAGATGGCGCCAATTATCACACCCCAGACAGCGTGGTGTGTCACCTCGATTGCCCCTAGAATGGGGGCACGGCGACGCCCACCCAGAAGGTCGCGCCAACCTTTGTGCCCATCAAAACGGAGGAGAACGACCCATGTCATGCCGCATGTCCCCGGCGCTGGCGCTTGCGCTGGCCGCCCTGTTTTCTGCCGGTACCGCGCTGGCGCAGCAGCCGTATCCGAACCGGCCGGTCCGCCTGGTCATCCCCTTCCCCGCCGGCGGCAACGTCGACGTGTTTTCGCGCGTGCTGTTCCGCCAGGTCGAGGCTGAACTGGGCGCCACCTTTGTCATCGACAACCGCGGCGGTGCCAACGGCATCGTCGCCGCCGACACGGTGCGCAGCGCTGCCCCCGACGGCTACACCGTCATGAACACCTCCTTCAGCTTTGCGGTCAACCCGGCGATCGTGAAGAGGCTGCCCTACGACGTGGTGCGCGACTTCACGCCGATCACCAACGTCGCCACCGGCCTCGGCTATCTGCTGGTGGTGCATCCGTCAGTGCCCGCGAAAAACACCGCGGAACTGATCGAGGTCGCGCGCAAGCAGTCGCTGCGCTACAGCACCGCCGGTATCGGCAACGGCCAGCACCTGGCTGGCGCACTGCTCGCGAACATGACCAAGACCGACCTGCTGCATGTGCCCTACAAGGGCGGCGGCCCGGCAATGACCGCGGTGCTCGGGGGCGAAGTGCAGATCCATTTCCCCGCGGCCTCGGTGGGCCTGCCGCATGCCAAGGCCGGCCGCGTGCGTTCGATCGCCTTCACCGGCGCCAAACGGCTGGCCAACCTGCCCGACTTGCCCACCGTGGGCGAGACCGTGCCCGGTTACGTTTCCGATGCGGGCTGGCACGGCATGTTCGGCCCGCCGCGGCTGCCGGCAGCAATCACCAACCGCCTGCAGCAGGCCGTTCACAAGGCACTGCAGGAGCCGAAGGTGAACGCCCA
Organism: Betaproteobacteria bacterium; assembly: GCA_021300125.1. Lineage (GTDB taxonomy): Bacteria > Pseudomonadota > Gammaproteobacteria > Burkholderiales > SG8-41. Next base: position 4,830 of record JAJTHX010000207.1, read on the forward strand.
TTTCGTCGACAACGGCTACGAGCCCAACGGCGACCGCCCGGAAGTCTGGGCCGCCAAGTTCAGGGAGGATGTGAAACGATTCGCGGCCATCGCCAAGGCCGCCGGTATCGAACCCCAGTAGGACCTGGCGTGCATGACAGCAGCAGCCCGGCCGTGACAGCAGCAGTCCGGCCGTTATTGAAGCGCCCCGGCCGGGCGCTTTGTTCTAGAATCATCCCATCGTGCCCGAAACCGGCGCGAATCCATCCCCAACACAGCGCTCCCGGAGGCTTCATGCGTGCGAAATCCCTGATCGGCACCCTGCTGCTGGGCGCCGGCCTGATCTGGCAGACCGCTGCAGCCAGCGGACTCCAGTTGGTCAGCCCCCCCACACCGATGCCGGCATTCAAGTCAGCCAACCTCGGCGGCAGCAGCACCAGCGATGCCGACCTGCGCAACAAGGTCACCATCATCCGCTTCTGGGCCTCCTGGTGAGCCTCCTGCGTGCGTGAGATGCCCTCCGTGCAGAGGGCACATGAAGAACTGAACAAGGACGGCATCAAGGTCATCACGGTGTCGATCGACGGCACCGGCGAAACCGCGGTGAAGCCGATTTTCGCCAAGGGCGGCTATACCCTGCCTGCCCTGCTCGACCCCAACATGGAAGTGGCCCGCGGGTTCGGCGTGCGCGGCGTGCCCTCCACCGTGGTCGTCGATGCCAAGGGCATGATCCGTGCCCGCACCCTGGGCCACATCGACTACGGCGGCCCGGAGTTGCGCAATTTCGCGCGCGACCTCGCCCGCGGCAAATAACCCACCCTCAACCGGGAGAGCCCATGACCCCGTCCTCACCGTTACACTGGCTGGTCGCCTTCGCATGCAGCCTGCTGCTGGCCACCGCAGCGCAGGCCCAGATGCCCAGGGTCGGCGACAAGGCGCCGGATTTCTCGCTGCCCTCGACCACAGGGGCGACCGTTGCGCTCGCCGACCATCTCGGCAAGCGCAACATCGTGCTGTTCTTCTACGTCGCCGCGTTCACCGACACCTGAACGACCGAAGTCGTGGCCTTCCAGCTTGATCTCCCCAAGTTCGAGGCCGCCCATGCCCAGGTCCTGGGCATCAGTGTCGATTTCAACGCCGCCAACACGGCATTCGCCGAGCGTCTTGGCCTGAAATTCCCGCTGCTGAGCGACACCCGGCGCATCATGAGCCGCGCCTACGGCGTGCTCAACGACGATGCCGCCGCGGCTGGCGATCCGAAACGGGTGGCGGGTTACCTGCGCTCGAAGCGGGCCTGGTTCATCATCGACCGCCAGGGTGTGGTGCGCTACACCAATGTCGACGACCCGCGCGGCATCATGCCCAACGACGAACTGCTGGCCGTGCTGAAAAAGCTGCAGTAGGTCCTGCGCCAGCGGCCGCGATACCTCGCGGCCGCCGCACCATCAATCCAGTTTCAGGTTGAGTTTCTTCAGGATGCGCTCGTTGCGCTGCATCTCGCTGCGGATGTAGGCATCGTAGTCGGCAGGGCTCATCGTGCCCTCGGAAAATCCCTGCCTTGCCAGCGTCGCCGCCGCCTCGGGTGTCCTCAGGGCTTTCGCCACCTCGGCTGACAGCCGCTCCACGATTGGCCGCGGCGTGCCGGCACGCGCCATGATGCCGAACCAGTTCAGCGATTCGAATCCGGGCCAGCCCGACTCGGCGATGGTCGGAATCTGCGGCAGGTTGGACGCGCGCTGCGCCGAGGTCACCGCGAGGCCGCGCAAACGCCCCGAAGGAATGTACTGTGAGCAGTCGAGCACGTTGCCGACCAGCAGCGTGATATGGCCGCCGAGGATGGCCGTGGTCGCCGGCGCACCGCCGCCGAAGGGCACATTGATCAGGTTGATGCCGGCGAGGTCGTGAAAGAGTTCTCCGGCGATGCGGCCGCCGCCGATGATGCTCGACACCCCCCAGGACAGTTCCCCGGGACGCTTTTTCGCCAGCGCCACCAGTTCCTTCATGTTCTTCACCGGCAGCGAAGGATGGGCGCAGTAGATCAGCGGGTTGTAGACCATGCGCGTGACCCCGGTGAAGTCGCGCAGCGAATCGTAGGGCATCTTTGAATAGGCGAAGGGATTGACGGTGAAGCTGGTCGCCATCACCAGCAGGGTGTACCCGTCAGCCGGCGCACGCGCGGCGATCTCGGTCGCGATCACCGTGTTTGCACCGGGCCGGTTCTCGATGGTCAGGTTCTGGCCCAGTGCCTTCGACACGGTGGGAGCGACCAGGCGCGCCATGGTGTCGGCAGCACCACCCGGCGGGAACGGCACCAGCACGCGGATCGGCCGCGTCGGATAGTCCTGCGCCAGAACCGCCACCGGCAGCAACAGCGATGCCGCCATCAATGCCGCACTTAACGTATTGCGTATGCCCATCTCGCTCCTCCCAGAATGCGGCTTGCACGCCGCCTTGTTGTTGAGCGCACGATACCGTTGTTGCCCCTGCCAGGCCAAGCAAAAGCAGCGGTCTTGGGGCTACGAAAAAAAATAATCAGTTAAATCAATTGCTTATATAAAGAGCAGGGCGCCCTGCCTGCGCAGCCCCGCGCCGCCTGCACTTCGCCAGCAGCAAGCCGAATTGTTAATGCCCCATTTAAGGATGATTCTAGGCCACCGGAATACCCCCGCTTGGCGCGCGGCCTAGAATCATTCACCGTTGCCGGTAACGGCATACGCCCGACCACTAACAGCCGGACCCCCGAACTGGCGACCGCACAAGGAGAAGCCATGTCCACCGTGATGACCGCACCGCCCAGGGCCGCGGACAAAAAACCCCCATTCGTGCTCCGCGGCGTGATGCAGGCCCCGGTCACGCCGCTGAATGACGACTTCAGCGTGGACTACGACCGCTTCGCCAAGATGGTCGACTTCCACGTGCGCAACGGCGCGCCCGCGATCGCCTGGCCCCACCACAAGGCCGAGTCACCGAACCTGACGATGGAGGAGCGCAAGCTTGGCGCGGAAGTCATGGTCAAGACCGTGGCCCGCCGCGTGCCGGTATCGGTGTTCGTCGGCAGCCTGTCGGAGGAAGACTCACTTGACCTCGCGCGCCACGCGCAGAAGATCGGCGCCGACATGATCCTCACCATCTCTCCCTACTGCCGGCGCCCGACGCAGGAGGAAATTTTCCGTTCCATCACCCGCATCGGCAGCCACACCGACCTGCCCGTGCTGACCTACAACTCGCCCTGGCGCAACGGCGAAGGCGTCGAGTTCACCAGCACGCTGGTGCAGCGCCTGATCGAGCGTCTGCCCAATTACACCGGCATGAAGGACGCCAGCTTCCACAGCGAGAAGTTCATGGAAATCTCGCGCGTTGCGCTGAACATGCGCCCTGGCTTCTCGATCATCATGGGTCTTGAGCACCTGCTCGCTTCCTACCCGCTGGGCGCCTGCGGCTCGTTCTCGTCCTGCGGCGCGATCGCGCCCAACCTGTGCAACCGCTTTTTCGCGGCCCTGGTCGCCAACGACTGGGAAACGGCGCGTACCTGCCAATACAAGATCACCAGGCTCTACCGCCTGTTCAAGGACCAGTACCCGTCCTCGCTCAAGGGCGCGATGATCTCGATGGGCCGCGATGCCGGTCCGATCCGTTCACCGCTGCCCACCGCTTCCAAGGAGAGGGTCGATTTCCTGTGCCGGCAGCTCGAAGAGCTGGGCGTCATGGACACCGAACCCCACGGCTGGTAACCCCTGCGCGAGACACCGACATGAAAAAATTCAATCCCGGATTCGTCCACACCCCCGTCACCCCGTTCAGGGCCGACCAGAGCATCGACTTCGACACCTACTCGCGCGTCCTCGATTTCCACATCAACAACGGTGCCGATGCGCTGGCCCTGCCGATGCCGCAGGGCGAGGACATCAGCATGACCGAGGTCGAACAGCGCAAGCTGCTGGATTTCGCGATGAAACAGGTCAAGGGCCGCCTGCCGGTGATCGCCCACATCGGCGACCCCGGCACCGACATCGCTGTCGCCCGCGCCCGCCATGCCGAAAGCCTCGGCGCCGCGGCGATCGCCGCGCACCCGCCCTACTTCTGGCATCCCAAGGCCTCGATGGTTGCCGAGCACCTGGTGCGCGTCGGCGGCGCCACCAGGCTGCCGTTCTACATCTGCACCCCGGTAGTGGAGGACGCGGGCACCCACCTCACAGCCGAGATCGTGCTCGACGTGCTCAAGCGCCTCGACAACGTCGCCGGACTGGTCGATTCGAGCATGCGCTTCGTGTTCATGGTCGAGGTGCTGTCGCTCGGACGCGAAATCAAGCCCGGCTTCCAGCTGCTCTCCGGCACGGACTACATGGTCAGCAACGGCGTGGTCGGCGGCAATGGCGTGTTCTCGCCGCTGGCGAGCGTCGCGCCGAAACTGGCGCGCCAGCTCTACGAACTGTGCGCGAAGCAGCAGTTCACCCAGGCGCGCAAGCTGCAGGAACAGATGGCGCTGCTGCACCACACCCTGAAGACCGCCGGTTACGCCGGCCTCAAGGGCGCGCTGCGGCTGATGGGCCGTGAATGCGGCGAACCGAGACTGCCGCGCAGCAGCCTCGGCGTCGCCGAAGCGGCGCGGCTGGCCGAGCAGATCGCGGCGATGCCCTTCCTGCAGGGCGAGCCGCGCGGCTGGTAGCACGCCCCCGGTCCGGCCGCGCCCGCGTGCGCCGGACCAACCTTCCCATTTGCGGAGAATCCCGATGAACACGCGACTCGCCATGCCCGTGCTCGCGGTGCTGGCCCTGCTCGGCACCTCACCGTCGCAGGGCCAGAGCGGCTGGAAGCCATCGAAGCCGGTGGAAATCATCCTGCCCACCGCCGCCGGCGGCGCCAACGACAACATGGCGCGCCTGATCCAGAAAGCGCTGCAGGACAACAAGATCGTGCAATCGCCGCTGGTGGTGATGAACAAGGCCGGTGGCAACCAGACACTGGCCGCGACCTACCTGCGCCAGAACGCCAAGGACCCGCATTACCTGCTGTACTCGACCTCGACGGTGTTCACCTCGCACATCACCGGACTGGTTGCGCAGAACTACACCGACCTCGCCCCGATCGCGCTGCTGATGACCGAATACAGCGTGTTCTCGGTGCGGCCGGATTCCCCGATCAAGGGCGTGAAGGACCTGATGGCCCGGCTCAAGGCCGACCCGCAGTCGGTGTCCTTCGGCGTGGTCAGCCTCGGCGGCTCCAACCATATCGCGCTGTCCCAGGTGGCGCGTGCCGCGGGCGTCAATCCGAGGCAGTTGCGGGTGGTGGTGTTCAAGACCAATGTCGAGTCCTACCTTGGTGTCGCCGGCGGGCACATCCATGCCGTGGCCTCGTCGGCCAGCGCCGCCATGCCTTTCCTGCAACAGGGCACCGCGCGTGTGCTCGCCATCGCCGCACCCCAGCGCCAGACCGGCGCACTGGCCAGCGTGCCGACCCTGCGTAACGAGGGCGTGGACATCCCGCTCACCACCAACTGGCGCGGCGTCTTCGGCGCCCCGGGCATCACCCCGGCCCAGGTTGCCTTCTGGGAGGACGCCTTCTCCCGCATGGTCGCCACCGAAGACTGGAAAAAAGCCCAGGAACTGGGCGAGCACGGCCGCAGGTTTCTGGCCGGGCGCGATTTCCAGAAATTCCTGGACATTGAATACCAAGTCTCCAGGACCGTGCTCACCGAACTCGGATACGCCAAGCAGCCATGACAGCAATTCTCGACATCCAGTCCATGGAGGGCGTCATCGCCCTCCGCGAGGCCATCGACCTCCTGGAAGCCACGCTGCCCCACGAAGCGGCGGGTGACACCGCGGTATCACCCAAATTCATCACCGACTTCGACAGCGGCATGATGCGCATCCTGTTCGCGGCCGACCGTGCCGCAGGCTATTGCGCGATGAAGGCGTACCACAACATCAAGGGCGCGGGCACGCGCTATGTCGTGCTGCTCTACCGGCTCTCCGATGGCGAACTGCTGGCCACCCTCGACGGCCGGCTGATCACCGACCTGCGCACCGGCGCCGCCAGCGGTGTCGCCGCGCGCAAAGTGAAAATCGACGGTGCGGTCACGGTCGGCATCCTCGGCTCCGGCAACCAGGCGCGCACCCAGCTGGAAAGCCTCGCCTCGGTCTACCCCATCGAGGCTGCGTTCGTGTTCAGTCCGACCGAGGCCAACCGCAAGGCCTACGCCGCCGAGATGTCGGCACGGCTCGGTTTTCCGGTGCATCCGGTGGCTTCGGCGGAAGCCGCCGTGCGCGGCCGCCAGGTCGTCGCCTCCGCCAGCAACGCGCGCACCGCTGAACCGATATTGCACGGCGCCTGGCTCGAAGGCTGCCGCCTGCTCTGCGCCGTGGGCAACACCCGCGCCGGTTTCGCCGAAGCCGACGTGCAGTGCTTCGGCGACGCGCAGCTGGTGGTGGTGGATTCGCTGCACGCACTGAAAGAGGCCGGCGACCTCAAGCGCGCCGTGGAAGCCGGCGCGCTCCCGGAATCGAAGCAGGCCACGCTGGCGCAACTGGTTGAGCGCAAGGTGGCCGTGCCTGCCAGCGGGCTGGTCACCTTCAAGTCGGTGGGCACCGCACTGCAGGATCTCGCGCTCGCCGCGCGCTACTACGAACTGCTGCGGGACAGGCCGGGCATCGTCCACGGCCCCAGCGCAGCCACGCTGCGCGACAACGGGCGGCGCAGCGCCGGGTCAACGGGCTGAACGGCGGCGCGATGCCGCCGGGGCGCGCTCAGGCGCCCTCTGCCGTCTCCGGATTCCAGTTGCCCTTGCGCATGCGGGTGATGGTGATGCTCTTGAACACGCCCTTCTGGGTGAAGGGATCACCATCGGAAAACTTTTTCGCCTCGGCGCGGCTGTTGACGTTGAGGATGAACAGGCTGCCGATGGCCTCGCTGCCGTCATCACTCTGGGTTGCGCCCGACAGCACCAGGATGTGCTTCTGGCTTTTCAGGTAATCGCGGTGCGGCTGCAGCACGGATTCGCGGATGGCGGCGGTGTTCGGATTGTCGGTGCAGATGACGGCCCAGAGCATGGCAGGATCCCTTCACATCGTGGATGTTGTCGTGAAATGCCCGCGGCCCTGACGCGGGCTGCGGTGCGGGCTTATCATAGGGCCTTTTCAACACCGAAAACCGTTCCGGAGGAGCCATGGCCATTCCCTACAATCCCGACAGCCTGTATGCCGTCAAATGCTGGGAAGTCGAATACCGCAAGTCAGAGCAGCGCACGCTGATCGCACGCATCTACCAGCCCCAGGGCACGGGCCCCTTCCCGGTGCTGCTCGACCTGCACGGCGGCGCCTGGAGCCGCAAGGACCGCTACGCCAACGAACCGATGGCGCGCGCCGTTGCCGCCGCCGGCATGCTGGTGGTGTCGCCCGACCTGCGCATTTCCAGCGAGGCACCTTATCCGGACGCGGTCCAGGACGCGCACTATGCGATCCGCTGGCTCAAGCACAAGGCGAAATCGCTCAACGGCGACCCGACCCACTTCGGCGTGCTCGGCAGTTCCAGTGGCGGCCACATCGCGCAGCTGCTGGCGATGAAGCCGAATGATCCGAAATACGCCGCGATCCCCTTTCCCGAAGCGCCGCAGCTCGACGCCACCTTCAGCTACGTCGCCACCCGCTCGCCGATCAGCGACCCGATCGCGCGCCGCGCCCAGGCCGAGCGCAAGGGCAACAAGCAGATGCTGAAAAACTCCGACACCTTCTTCAGCGCGCCGGGCTCGATCGAGGAAGGCAACCCGCAGGCCATCCTCGACCGCAAGGAAAAGGTGCAGCTGCTGCCGCTGCTGATCATGCAGGGCGGCCTCGACGACAACGTGATCCCGCCGATCCAGGAAAAATTTGCCGCCACCTACCGTGCCGCCGGCGGCGAATGCCAGCTTGAGATTTTCACCAACAGCGAGCATGAGTGGACCGCCGTGCCCAGCCCCGAGGCCGACCGTTCCCACCGCATGGTGATGGAATTCATCGCGCGGCAACTGGGCGCCCTGCAGAAAAAAGCCGCCTGATCGCGCATCAAGACAGCTGGCCCTGAAAAAAACCCCGCGATGCGGGGTTTTTTGTTTGCGGGCAGGACGCCTCAGTCCATCACGATGTTCAGCGGCTTCGCCACCTTGGCCCACTTGGCGATGTCGCCGTCGATCAGCCGGCCGAATTCGGCGGGGGAAACCTCGGTCGCCTCGACCCCGGCACCGAGCAGCCGTTCGCGGGTCTCGGGTTGGCGTACTGCGGCCAGCACCGCAACGTGCAGCCGGTCAATCACCGGCTTCGGCGTGCCGCGTGGCGCGACCAGTCCGTACCAGCCGCTGACGGCATAGCCGGGCAGGCCCGACTCCGAGATTGTCGGCAGTGCCGGCAGCGCCGGTGTACGCTTCGCGGTGGTCACGCCGAGTCCGCGGATCTTGCCCGACTGCAGGTGCGGCCGCGCCACCGCCACGGTCGAGAAAAACACCTGCACGCGGCCGGCGAGCAGATCGGCCATCGCCGGATTGCCGCCCTTGTAGGGCACATGCAGCATCTTGATGCCGGCCATCGAGTTGAACAGCTCGGCGGCAAGATGGGTCAGGTTGCCGGTGCTTGAGGAGGCATACGACACCAGCCCCGGCTTCGCCTTCGCCAGTGCAATCAGCTCGCTGCTGTTCGAGACCCCCGCGCCGGGATGGGCAACGAAGACATAGGCGCCGTCGCCGAACTGCGCCACCGGCACGAAATCGCGCTGCGTATCAAAAGGCAGCTTCGGATACAGCGCCGGATTGATGGCATGGCCCGCGGCCACCACCAGCAGCGTGTAGCCGTTGGGCGCCGCGCGGGCGACGATCTCGGAGCCGATCAGCGTGTTGCCGCCACCGCGGTTGTCCACGATCACGTTCTGGCCCAGCTCGCGCGACATCGTCGGTGACACCAGCCGCGACACGATGTCATTCGCCCCGCCGGCCGGATAGGGCACGACCATGCGCACCGGCCGCGAAGGAAAGGTCTCCGCCACCGCCTGCAGCGCCAGGGCGCCCAGCAGGGCAGCCGCCCAGCATCGGTGATTTCGTTTCATCCGTTTCTCCTCCAATCTGTTCCAGTCTGTTTTTGTTGGGCAATTCCCGGACATTGAAGCACTGCGGTGGGCGCCGCGCAACGGCGCGACCGCATGCTGGCGCGCAGGCAGCACGGCCCGCGGCGGGTTTGGATTAACATCGCGGCTCCGCAACCCTGAGTCTTTTCCGCCATGGACACACCGCAACGCAAACCCCTTCCCGCCGGCACCGTGACCGGCGCCCGCGCACTGGTCGACGGCCTGCTGCGCGAAGGCATCGACCATGTCTTCGGCATTCCCGGCACGCAGAACCTGGCCATCCTCGATGAACTGCGTGCGACCCCGCAGATCCGTTTCATCCTGACCCGGCATGAACAGGGCGCCGCGTTCATGGCCTACGGCTTTGCCCGCGCCGCCAACAAACCCTCGGTGGTGACAGTCACCGAAGGCCCCGGCGTCACCAACATCGTCACCGCCACTGCCGCGGCCTTCAAGGGCAACGTGCCGGTGATCAGCATCACCGGCGTGCAGGAAAGCGCGATGCGCGAGCGTGACGCCACCCAGGACATGGACCAGATTCCGTTCATGAAGCCGATCACCAAATGGGCCTACAGCATTCCCTATCCGGAAAAAATCCAGGAGGCGGTGCGCAAGGCCTTCCGCGTCGCGCTGGCCGAACCGCAGGGGCCCACCCACATCGAGGCCGCAAGCGAAGTGCTGCTGCAGCCGGTGAAGCCGCAGGCCATCGCTCCCGCCGCCTACCGCAGCACGGTGCCCGCGGTCTGCGACCCGGCGCAGCTTGACGCTGCCTGGGACCTGATCGCGAAGGCGCAGCGTCCGCTGTTCGTGGTCGGCCGGGGCGTGATGAAGGAAGGTGCCGTGGCTGCCATGGAAGCACTCGCCACCGCCACCGGCATCCCCGTTGCGGTGCTGCAGTACTCGCCCGATGCCTTTCCATCCACGCACCCGCTGGCGCTGGGCCCGCTCGGCCGCAACGCCTTCTCCAGTGCCAACCGCAATGCGCCCAAGGCCGACCTCATCGTCGCCATCGGTGCGCATTTCGACGTGTTCTCGACAATGTATAAATACGGCATCTTCAGCGACCAGGCGAAGATCATCCACCACACGGCGGCCCCGGGCCAGATCGGCATTGTGTTCCCGGTGGCCCTCGGCGTGGCCGGTTCGACGCCGAGCTTTATCCGCGGCCTCGCCGAGCGCGCCGCGCGGGACTGCGCGCGCAAGCCCTGGGTCGATGTGGCGCGGGCACGCGCCGAATTCGAGCAGGAAATCGCATCGGTGCTGAAACCGGAAAGGCAGCCGATCCAGCCCCAGTTCGTCGCCCACACCATCCGCAAGGTGCTGCCGAAAGACGGCCTGCTCGTCGTCGATGCCGGCAACGGCGGCAAACACGTGCGCAGCTATTTCAAGAGCTACGTACCGAACTCCTTCATGTGCATCGACGACTGGGCCTCGGTCGGCGGCTCGCTGCCCATCGCCCTTGGCGCCAAACTCGCGCAACCCCATCGTCCGGTGCTCTGCGCCTCCGGCGACATGGGCGCGATGTGCAACATCGGTGAACTCGAAACGGCGGTGCGCGAAAACATCGCCGTGGTCTATGTCGTGTTCAACGACCAGGGCCTCGGCAACGAGCGCGCCTTCCAGAACGAGCATTTCGGCGGCCGCTATTTCGCCGTGGACTACAGGAATCCGGATTTCGGCGCACTGGCGCGGGTCTTCGGCGCCCATGGCGAGCAGGTCACCCGCCCGCAGGACCTCGAAGGCGCCGTCCAGCGCGCCTTCGCCAGCGGCAAGCCGGCCGTGATTGACGTCATGATCGATCAGAACAACCTGGCGCCGGTGGTGCACCGGACCTGAGCGGCAACAGCCTGAATCCGCCGGTTATTCCGGGCCGCAGTGTTTTTCACCGCGGCTTTTTTCGCCAGGCAGCCGGCGCATGATGCGGGCTGGGTCCGTTGCGGCCCGCATCTCAAGGGAGAACAACATGCTGCGCAACATCATCGCTGCCATCGCGCTCGGTCTTGCCGTCGGCGCCTCGGCCCAGGAAAAACCGGCGCCTGCACCGGCGCAGAAACCGGCGCTCTTCGCCACCACCAAGGTCGAAGGCACCGACAACGTCTACATCTTCCGCTACGGCAACCACCAGTCGATGTTCGTGGTCACCCGCGACGGCGTGATCGCCACTGATCCCATCGCCTACGGCCGCCCGCAGGCCGCACACCTCTACATCGAGGAAATCCGCAAGATCACCAGCCAGCCGATCAGGTACCTGATCTACAGCCACCACCATTTCGACCACATCGCGGGTGGGCAGCCGTTCAAGGACGCGGGTGCAACCATCATCGCCCACCGCCGCACCAAGGAAAGGCTGGAGGTGATCAACGATCCGTTCACGCCCCTGCCCGACGAAACCGTGGGCAACCGCCGCGTGATCAACCTCGGCGGCACCATGCTCGAGCTGACCTACCACGGCCTCAACCACTCCGACAGCACGCTGGCAATGCGCCTGCCCAAGGAAAAAATCCTGTTTGTGGTGGACGTGCTGCCGGTGGGTGCCGTGCCCGGTCGCGGCATGATCGACTTCCACCCGCTCGAAGCCGAGAAATCGATCGAGTCAATGCTGGCAATGGACTGGGAACGTCTGATCCCCGGCCATCCGGGACAACCCAACGGACGCCTCGGCACCAAGGACGACGTGCGCGCCCAGCTCCGGTTCCTGCGCGACGCCTCCGAGGCGGTGAAGGCCGCCGCACGTGAAGGCAAGTGCTGGGAACCCGCCGAAAACGAGGTCACCCTGCCCCAATACGAATCGTGGCCAGGCTACAAAATCAACCTGCCCTTCGTGCTGCGCCGCTACTGTGGCCTGTGGGGGCGCGGTACCTGATCACCACCCGCTCATTGCCCCATCAGCCCCGCTTCGGCGGGGCTGTTTCATTCAGGGCGGATCGCACCCTCGCGGATAATCGCGCCGAAGCGCAGATACTCCTGCTGCATCAGGCGCATGAAGCCGTCGGGTGTGCCCTCCACCACCGGCTCCGCGCCCTGGCTGGCGAAACGCTGGCGCAGCGCCGGCGTGCGCAGGCTGCTCACGGTATCACCATGCAGCTGCTCGACGATTCGCCGCGGCGTGGCCTGCGGCGCCACCAGCCCCGACCAGCTGTCGAACTGCGCCTCCGGCAAGCCCGCCTCGCCGATGGCCGCGACCTGCGGCAATGCCGGGCTGCGGCCTGCGGTCATCACCGCCAGCGCGCGCAGCCGCCCATCCTTCACCGGGCCGATCACCGCGGGTAGCGTCAGCACGGCGAAATGCACGCGGCCCAGCCCCATCTCGATCTCGCTCTGGCCGACCGTGCGGTAAGGCACGTGCACCGCCCGTATGCCCATCGCCCGCGCAAGCACCTCGCCGGCCAGGTGCGAGGCCGAGCCAATGCCCATCGAGGCGAAATTCAGATCACCCGGACGCGCCCGCGCGTGGCGTGCGAATTCCGCCGCGCTGCGCACCGGAAGATCTGGTGCCGTCACCAGCACGTTGGTGATCGAGGCTACATGCGCGACGGCCGTGATGTCGGCCAATGGACGATATGGTGGCGAGTCCCGCAACAGCGCATTGATCAGCCGCGTCACGCCGACCATGCCCAGGGTATGGCCGTCGGCGCCGGCGCGCGACAGCAGCAGGTTGCCGATCAGACCACCGGCACCGGGCCGGGGATCGATCAGCACCCGCTCGCGGTAGCGAGACTCCAGCGCTTCGCCGAGGGCGCGCGCGAAAAACTCGTCGGCCGACCCCGGCGAGGCGGCGACGATGATGCGGATCGGCCGTTGCGGAAAATCCGCGTGCACCGCGGTCGCCGCCCCGAAACACAGGGCAGCAGCCGCGATCCGGCGCATCAGCCGCGCAGGTGCTTGTTGAAAAACTCCAGCGTTCGCTGCCATGACAGTTTCGCCGCGGCCTCCTCGTAACGCGGCGTGGTGTCGTTGTGGAACCCGTGCAGCGTGTTCGGATAAATGTGCGCGATGTAGTTGATCTTGTACTCCTTCAGCGCCGCCTCGTACGCGGGCCAGGTCTTGTTCACGCCCTCGTCATCGCTGGCGAAATGCAGCAGCAGCGGCGACCTGATCTTCGGCACCTCCGAGGCCGGCACCTGGCGGCCGTAGTACGGCACCGAAGCCGAGAAGTCTGGCATGCGCGTGGCCAGCAGGTTGCAGATGTAGCCCCCGAAGCAGAAGCCGACGACGCCGATCCTGCCCGCCTCGGGACGCGCCTTCAGGAACTGCGCGCCCTGGTAGAGATCCTCTTCGCGCTTTTTCGCGTCCTGCGCGGCAAACAGCGTACGCGCCTTGTCCTCGTCGCCGGGATAACCGCCCACCGGCGTCAGCGCATCCGGCGCAAAGGCGACGAAGTTCGCGGTGGCGAGCCGCCGCGTGACATCCTCGATGTAGGGATTCAGGCCGCGGTTCTCGTGGATCACCAGCACCGCCGGCAGCTTGCCCTTCATGCCGGCGGGTGCGGCGTAGTAGCCGCGGATGCGGCCATGGCCCTGCGGCGAATCGTATTCAAGATACTGCGTGCGGATGCGCGGATCGTCGCGCGCCACCTGCTGCGCCCAGGCGAAATTGGGCTTCAGCGCCTCGAGCATCGCCGTCGCAGTGAAGGCCCCGACCGCGAACTTCGCGGCGCGGTCGAGGAATTCGCGGCGGTCGATGCGGCCATGCACATAGCCGTCGAACAGTTTCATCACTTCCGGCGGAAAATCACTGGCTTTCTTGCGTTCCATGCGGGTTCTCCTGGTTGACCGACAAGGACAGGGTCCAGCGCTTCAAAACTTGATGCCGAGCAGCTTCGCCGCGGTCTCGCTCAGCATCATCCGCTTTTCGGCGTCGCTGAAGCCCGGGGCATTGAGGATGTGGTCGACCGACTGGCTCTGCCAAGGGATCGGATGGTCGGTGCCGATCACCAGGCGGTCGACGCCAACCTCGTGC
>JAJTHX010000415.1 GCA_021300125.1 Betaproteobacteria bacterium
CCCGAATTAAAGCTCAAATAACGAAGCCAGCCCAAAAAATAAAATCATATAAATCAAATACTTATATCACGATGACCTGCGCGGCCCCGGCCTCCAGCCGGCCGATGACCGCGGCGTCGGCAAACCCCGCGCTGCGGAAGCGGTTCAATACCGCGTCAGCGGCCTGCGGTGCGCAGGCCACCAGCAAGCCGCCGCTGGTCTGCGGATCAGTGAACAGCTTGCGCAGGTTCAGATCATCGCCAGCCGGCATCCGCACCTCCTGGCCATAGCTCTGCCAGTTGCGCTCGGATGCGCCGGTGACAAAACCCTGTTCAACCAGCGGCCGTGCATGCGCCAGCACCGGCACCTTCGCCGAATCCAGTTGCGCCGCGAGTTTCGAGCCGCGGCAGATCTCCAGCAGATGGCCAAGCAGGCCAAAGCCGGTGACATCGGTCAGCGCGTGCACCTCGGGCATCTCAGCAAGCTGCGCGCCCGGCGTGTTGAGCTGGGTGGTGGATTCAATCATCTGCCGATAGGCTTCGCCACCGAGCTGGCCCTTTTTCAGCGCCGCGCTCATGATGCCCACACCCAGCCCCTTGCCGAGAATCAGCACGTCGCCGGCCTGCGCACGGTCGTTGCGCTTGACGCGGTCCGGATGCACGAGGCCCAGCACCACCAGGCCGTAGATCGCCTCCTGCGCGTCGATCGAGTGGCCGCCGGCAATCGGTATGCCGACCTGCGCGCAGACGTCATGGCCACCGGCAGTGATGCGCTGTGCCGCCGCCATCGGCAGCTTGCCGACGGGAAAGCCCAGCAGCGCCAGCGCCATGAACGGCTTGCCGCCCATCGCATACACGTCGGAGATCGCATTGGTCGCGGCGATGCGCCCGAAGTCGTAGGGATCATCGACGATGGGCATGAAAAAATCGGTGGTGGCGACGATGGCCTGGGTGTCGTTGATGCGGTACACCGCGGCATCGTCCGCCGACTCGTTGCCCACCAGCAGGTCCTTGAACGGCCGGGCCGCGGGGGTTTGCGACAGCACTTCGCTCAGCAACGCTGGCGTCAGCTTGCAGCCTCACCCGCCGCCATGGGAAAACTGGGTCAGGCGGAGGGGTGCGCTATCGGGCATGTCGTTCATCGGGATGGCCTACACTGTTTCAGGGCTGAAGCCCGCGCGGCGGATGAATGCGCGGGTGAAGGCAAACGTAACATAACCACCCCGCCTTGACGAGGCACGGCCGCGGTCTTGAACGATCACTCCATTACAGCAGCACGCGTGATCCTGCGCGATGACGGCACGCCGTTCGCACCGGACTACGGTGATGTCTACCACAGCGCCGACGGCGCACTGGCCCAGGCGCGCGCGGTGTTCATCGAAGGCTGCCATCTGCCGCGGCGCTGGGCGGGCCGGCGCATCTTCCGCGTGCTGGAGGCCGGATTCGGCCTCGGCATCAATACACTCGCCACCGCCGCGGCCTGGCTCGCCGACCCGGCACGCGGTGAGCGGCTGCATGTGTTTTCCATCGAAAAACATCCCGCCAGCGCGGAACACCTTGCGCGCAGCCACAGCAATCACCCCGAACTGGCTGCACTGAGCCGGGAACTGATCGCGCAATGGCCGCTGCCCCTGCCCGGCCTGCACCGCCTGTGGCTGGCCGACGGCGCGGTGCTGCTGACGCTGTGCTTCGGCGACATAGAGAAGCGGCTGCCTTCGCTCGAAGGGCCCTTCGATGCGTTTTATCTCGACGGCTTTGCACCCGCGCGCAATCCGGCGATGTGGAGCGACCACGTATTCAAGGCATGCGCACGGCTCGCCGCCGAGGGCGCAACACTGGCCACCTGGAGCGCAGCCGGGGCGGTACGCGACGGATTGACCGCTGCCGGCTTCACGGTGGAACGCAAACCCGGTTTCGGACGCAAGCGCCACCGCATCGAGGCCCAATACCGGCCGCCGGCGTGGCGGGTGATGGCCACCGATCCCGCCACCGCAGCTCCCGCATCGCGCGAAGTGCTGATCATCGGCGGCGGCATCGCCGGCGCGGCCGTGGCGCAGCAGTTTGCGCGGCGGCACTGGAAAAGCACGCTGGTGGATGCGGCCTCCCCGCTGCCCGGCGGTGCCTCGGCGATCCGCGCCGCGACCCTGCATCCGCACCTGTCGCCGGATGACGCATTGCTGTCCCGGCTGGTGCGCAACGGCTTCCTGCAGGCCGTCGCGGCCTGGCGGATGCTGGCGGGGGCCGGCCACGATCCCGGCGCCCGCCTCGATGGCCTCGCCGAAATCGCGGAACATGCCGGCGAAGCGGCGGCCATGGCCCGCTGCATCGCGCACTGCGCGCCGCCGGCAGCCTATGCCCGCTTCCTTGATGCCGCCGCCATGTCCGCGCGCTGCGGCCTCCAGTCGAGCCAGGGCGGCCACTGGTACGATCAGGGCGGCTGGGTCGAGCCCCGCGCACTGATCGCCGCCCAGCTGGAATACGCCGCCACCCGTGTAATCAGCGGCCGCGAAGTCACACGCATCGCGCACACCGGTGCGCTGTGGCAGGCATTTGACCGTGACGGACAGCGGATCGCCGGTGCGCCGGTGCTGGTTCTGGCCAATGCCGCAGATGCAGCCCGGCTCTGCCCCGGCCACTACCGGCTGCGCCCCCACCCCGGCCTGCAGACCCTGATCGCACTGCAGGCGCCGGGCGAGGCGGTGCTGCCCGCGGTCGCACTCACCGGCGCGGTGCAGGCAGTGGCGCTGGACGCCCACACACTGCTGATCGGCAGCCATTGCGGCGGCCGCCCCGAACCCGATGCGGACGATGTCCATCGCGGCCCGCTCGAACGCTGGGCGCACCGCACTGGCCGGCCGCTGCCGGCGCTATCCACACACGATATCAGCGCCACGCGCATCACCACGCCCGATCACCTGCCGCTGGCCGGCCCCCTGCCCGATGCCGCAGCGGCACTGGCCCGGGCCACAGAGCTGCGCGGCGCACAAGCCCGCGATCTGCCGCGGCAGCCCGGGCTATATGGCGCCTTCGGCTATGGTGCGCGCGGCCTCGCGTGGTCGGTGCTTGCCGCGGAATTGATCGCCTCTCGCGCCAACGGCGAACCGCTGCCGCTGGAACGCGAGCTTGCCGACGCCATCGATCCGGCGCGGCATCTGCTGCAGGTGCTGCGCCGGGGCGAGGTCGAGCCGACGGGTTAAAATCCGCCGCCCGCCCGGCTTTATTCCCATGAGCAACGCCCGCCCGCCCCGCATCCGCGATATCGCCCCCAGTGACGCGCTCACCGGCTTCGACACCGTGATCGACGTACGCTCGGAGGACGAATACGCCGGGGACCACATCCCCGGCGCCATCAGCTGTCCGGTATTGAACAATGCCGAGCGTGCCGAGGTCGGGACCCTGTACAAGCAGGTCTCGCCTTTCGACGCCAAGAAAATCGGCGCCGCGCTGGTCGCGGCGAACATCGGCCGCCACCTGCGCGCGCATTTTCTCGACAAGCCGCGCGAGTGGAAACCGCTGGTGTATTGCTGGCGCGGTGGCGGACGCAGCGGCGCCATGGCGCATGTGCTGGCTGAAGTCGGCTGGAAGGTCGGCCGTGTCAGCGGCGGCTACAAGGCTTACCGCAGGACGGTGATCGACGAACTGGAAAGTCTGCCCGCAGGCTTCGACTGGCGCGTGATCTGCGACATGACAGGCACCGGAAAGAGCCGGCTGCTGCGCGCGATGGCCGAACAGGGCGCGCAGGTGCTCGACCTCGAGGCGCTGGCAGCCCACCGCGGCTCGGTGCTCGGCAACCTGCCGGATGAGCCGCAACCCTCGCAGAAGCTGTTCGAGAGCCGGATCTGGCAGGCCCTGAAAACCCTGTCGCCAGGTCGCCCGGTGTTCGTCGAATCGGAAAGCAAGAAAGTCGGCCAGTTGCGCGTGCCGCCGGCGCTGATCGCCGCGATGTGGCAAAGCCGCTGCGTCGTGATCGAGGCGCAGATCCCGGTGCGGGTGGACCTGCTGATGGATGAATACACCCACTTTGTCGGCGACGCGGCCGCACTCAACGTCCAGCTCGACTGCCTGCGTCCACTGCATGGCGGCGAGGCCATCGACGCCTGGCAGTCACTCGCCCGCGCGGGGCACTGGCGCGAACTGACCGAAGCCCTGCTCGTCGGCCATTAC
>JAJTHX010000403.1 GCA_021300125.1 Betaproteobacteria bacterium
CGACGTGTTCGTGATCGGCAACGTGGTGTCGCGCGGCAATCCGCTGATGGAGGAAATCCTCAATCGCGGCCTGCCCTATGTTTCGGGTCCGCAGTGGCTGCGCGAGCATGTCCTGCAGGGGCGCTGGGTGCTCGCGGTGGCCGGCACCCACGGCAAGACCACCACCAGTTCGATGCTGGCGTGGATCCTCGAGCATGCCGGCATGAACCCCGGTTTCCTGATCGGCGGGGTGCCGCAGAATTTCGGCGTTTCGGCGCGGCTCACCGAAACCCCGTTTTTCGTGATCGAGGCCGACGAGTACGACACCGCGTTTTTCGACAAGCGCTCGAAGTTCGTGCACTACGCGCCGCGCACTGCGGTGCTCAACAACCTCGAATACGACCACGCCGACATTTTTCCCGACCTCGCCGCGATCGAGACCCAGTTCCACCAACTGGTGCGCACCATCCCCGGCAACGGCCTGATTGTCGCCAACGGCAGCGAAGCGGCGCTGGACCGCGTACTGGCGCGCGGCGCATGGACGCCGGCGCAGCGTTTCGGCGGTGAGGGTGAATGGCAGGCCGGTGAGCCCGCGGACAGCGGCGCCTTCGAGGTATTGCACCAGGGCGCCTCGCGCGGCCATGTGCTGTGGGATCTGCTCGGCGCGCACAACCGCATGAATGCGCTGGCGGCGATCGCCGCCGCACGCCACGCCGGCGTGCCGGTGGCCGGCGCGGTCGATGCCTTGAGCCAGTTCAAAAACGTGCGCCGGCGCATGGAAGTCCGCGGCACCGTGCGCGGTGTCACCGTCTATGACGACTTCGCCCACCATCCGACGGCAATCGCCACCACCATCGCCGGGCTGCGGCGCAAGGCCGGTGCCGCGCGCATCCTTGCCGTGATCGAGCCGCGCTCGAACACGATGAAGCTCGGCGTGATGAAAGCGGCCCTGCCGGGCAGTCTGGCGGATGCCGACCGGGTGTACTGCTACAGCGGCGGCCTCGGCTGGGATGCGTCTGCGGCGCTCGCCCCGCTGGGCGGCAAGGCTGCGGTGCATGAAGATCTCGATGCACTGATCCGCGTGATCGCCGTTGAGGCGCGTGAGGGCGATCACGTGCTGGTGATGAGCAACGGCGGCTTCGGCGGCATCCACGGCAGGCTGCTGGAACAACTGAAGGGCTGAGCATGGCCAACATTCCGGATGATCCCCCCGGCGCCTTCTGCCGTCACACCCACGTCGCGCTGAAGGGTTCCGGCAGCGGACTGCTCCAGGGGCTGACCTTTGGTGTCAAGGACATCTACGACATCGCCGGACACCGGACCGGCTTTGGCAGCCCCGACTGGCTGGCGACGCATGAGGCGGCCAGGCGCACCGCACCCGCTGTTGCGGCCTTGCTTGCCGCCGGTGCCGACATGGCCGGCAAGACCCAGACCGATGAACTGACCTACAGTCTCAACGGCGAGAACGCGCACTACGGCACGCCGGTCAACGTCAATGCGCCGGGGCGCATTCCCGGCGGTTCCTCCAGCGGCTCGGCGGCGGCGGTGGCCGGTGGCCTGGTGGATTTCGCACTGGGCAGCGACACCGGCGGTTCGGTGCGCGCACCGGCGAGTTTCTGCGGCCTCTACGGTATCCGTCCGACCCACGGCCGCGTGTCGCTCGAGGGCGCCTGCGCGCTGGCGCCCAGTTATGACACGGCCGGCTGGTTTGCGCGCGATGCGGCATTGCTTGAACGCGTGGGGCGGGTGCTGCTTGGCGAAGACACGCCATCCATGCCCGGCTCGACCCTGATCGCCGACGATGCCTTCGCACTGCTGGGCGAGGCCGCGCGCAGGGCGATGCAGCCTGCGGTGGAACGCATCCGGGCTGTACTGCCGCCCGCTCGACACGTGACGGTCAGCGCCGAAGGCCTGCCAAACTGGTTCCAGGCCTTTCGCGTGCTGCAGGGCGCGGAAATCCGCGACACCCTCGGACCCTGGGTCAAACAGGTCCGGCCCGCACTCGGGCCGGGCGTGCGCGAACGCATGCAGTGGGTGATGACCATCACTGCGGAAGACATTGCCGCGGCACAGCGCGTAAGGGATGCGGTGCGTGTGCGCATGGATGCGCTGCTGGCGGACCACGCGCTGCTGGTGCTGCCCACCGTGCCCGACATCGCGCCGCTGCTGAACACGCCGGGTGCCGCGCTCGACGATTTCCGCGCCCGCGCGATGAGCCTGCTCTGCATCGCCGGCCACGCCGGCCTGCCCCAGGTGTCGATGCCGCTGGCGACCCTGCAGGGCTGCCCGCTCGGCCTGTCACTGGTGGCGGGGCGGGGCAGCGAATCGATGCTGTTGCATTGGGCGCGACAGATCGCTGGCTGACAGTCCGTGCTGATTTACGTCCACGGTTTTAACAGCTCGGCACTGTCGTACAAGGCAGGCCTGCTGCGCGGACACATGGCCAAACTGGGGCTGGCCGATCATTACGCCTGCCCTGAACTCCCGCATTGGCCGAAACAGGCGATGGCACAGCTGGAGGCGCTGATTGCGCCGCATGATCCGTCAGTGGTGACGCTGGTGGGCTCGTCGCTCGGCGGTTTTTATGCCGCTGCACTCACCGAGCGTCTGGGCGTGCGCGCGGTGCTGGTCAATCCGGCGGTGCGACCCTATGAACTGCTGGCCGGATTTCTCGGTCCGCAGCAGAATCTCTACACCGGCGAAACCTACGAGCTGACGCCGCAGCACATCGATGAACTACGCGCACTTGAAGTCGATGCCATCACCCCGTCGCGGTACCTGCTGATCACCGCCACCGGCGACGAGGTGCTGGATTACCACTCCGGGGTCGAGCGCTATACCGGCTGCGAGCAGATCGTGGTGCCGGGCAGCGACCACGGCTTGCGTGAATTCGACCGTTATCTGGATCACGTCGTCGCGTTCTGGCAACGCGGGCGCGTATAATCCGCAGCCCGATTCCCCTCGCGCGCGGCCGGTCCGCGCCGCCCCGCAGCACCTCCCGATGAACGTTTTTTACGAAGAGAACGGCGAGTTCAAGGTCGGTGCGGTGCTGGCCGACAACGATACCTCGCTGCAGGTCGAGGCGCCCCACGGCAAGCGTTCCAAGGTGAAGGCTTCCGCCGTGCTGCTGCGCTTCACTTCGCCGCCGCACACGGCCTTCATGGCGGCTGCGCAGCAGGAGGCCGATGCGATCGACATCGATTTCCTGTGGCAGTGCTGCGGCACTGATGAATTCGGCTACGAGGGCCTCGCCGCTGACTATTTCGGCCACGCGCCATCGGCGGTGGAGGCGGCGGCGGTGCTGATGCGGCTGCACGGCGCCCCGATGTACTTCTACAAGAAGGGCCGCGGCCGCTACAGGGCGGCGTCCGAGGATGCGCTGCAGGCGGCACTCGCCAGCGTCGAGCGCAAGCGGCTGCAGGCGCTGGCCAAGGACGCGCATGTCGCGGAACTCGCGGCCGGCCGCATGCCCGCGGCGTTCGGGCCGCTGATGGACCAGCTGCTCTACAAGCCCGACCGCAACAGCATCGAATGGAAGGCGCTGGAGGAGGCGGCCGAGGTCGCGAAGGTCAGCCCGGCGCGCCTGCTCCAGCGCTGCGGCGCCTTGCCGGACCTGCACCAATACCACCTGCGCCGTTTCCTGTTCGAGCATTTTCCGAAGGGCGCGGGTTTTCCCGAGCTGCCGCCGCCGGTCCCGCCCGGAGCGCTGCAACTGGCCGAGGTCGAGGCGCACAGCATTGATGACGCCGAAACCACCGAGATCGACGATGCGTTTTCCCTGCAGACGCTGCCAGGCGGGAACCGGCGGCTGGGCATCCACATCGCGGCGCCGGCCCTGGGCATCACCACCGACTCGCCGCTGGAGGCGGTGGCGCGCGAGCGCCTGTCCACGGTGTATTTTCCGGGGGGCAAGATCACCATGCTGCCCGATGTCGCGGTCGGGGCGTACACCCTGGCCGCCGGCCGCGAGTGTCCGGCGCTGTCGATCTACTTTGATGTCGCGCCCGATTTCAGCCTGCTGCGTCATGAAACCCGCGTCGAGCGCGTGCGCATCGCCGACAACCTGCGCCATGAACAGCTGGAGCCGGTGTTCAATGCCGCGGCGCTGGCGCGCGGCGCGGTGGACCATCCGCAGGGCGAGGCACTGGCCTGGCTGTGGCAGTTCTCGGGCCAGCGCCTGATCGTGCGCAAGGGGGATGCCCCGCGCGGCGAAGACCGGCCCGAATTCGTGTTCCGCGTCAGCGACGGCCGGGTCAGCATCACGCGCCGCCAGCGCGGCACCCCGATTGACCAGGTGGTGGCCGAACTGATGATTCTCGCCAACAGCACCTGGGCGGCCGACCTGCAGGCGGCGGGGCTGTGTGGCCTGTTCCGCGTGCAAAGCGGCGGCAAGGTGCGCACCAGCACCGCAGCCGGACCGCACGAGGGCCTGGGCGTGAGCCAGTATCTGTGGGCGACTTCTCCGCTGCGCCGCTATACCGACCTCGTCAACCAGCGCCAGCTGATGGCCCGGGTGCGGGGGGAAGCGCCGCCCTACCAGGCCAAGGACACCCGCCTGCTGGCGGCGATGCGCGATTTCGAAGCGGCCTATGAGACCTATGCCGAATACCAGCGTACGATGGAGCGCTACTGGAGCCTGCGCTGGTTGCTGCAGGAGGAAGTGGCGACGGTCAGTGCCAGCGTGCTGCGGGAGAACCTGCTGCGCCTGGATGCCCTCCCGGTGGTGCAGCGGGTGTCTTCGCTGCCCCCCGAAGTCGCGGCAGGTGACCGTGTCGAACTGGCTGTGGGCACCGTGGATCTGCTCGACCTGAGCCTCGAACTCCGCTATGCCAGAACCCTGCCTGCAGCCTGAAGTGAGTGACGGCTAACAGCGGCCTGATGTCGAGACTGGACTTTAAGCATCACCCTTAATTCACTGAAATCATTGATTTTTATTGCTATTTTACGAAGCCTGTCTAGAATACGGGCATGAGCGCGCAACCGCAAGCCAAGGTGGTCAGCCTGCCCCGACGGGGCCAGCATCCGCGCCGCGGTTCCTGGGGCAATGCGATGGACCGGCTGGATGCTCGCGTTGCCGAGCTGGAACGGCGCATCGATGATTTCGACCGCCGTTATGCGCGGTGGACCGCGCGCACCCGCTTCGGTGCCGCCAGTGCCGTTTCGGTGCTGGTGCATGCCTTCCTGCTGTTCGGTCTCGGTTTCGTGATGCCCGAACCCCGCGAGCTGCACAACTCGGCCCCGGCGCTGTCGGTGGTGCTGGTCAACGCCAAGTCTCAGGCGAAACCGCTGACTGCCGATGCATTGGCCCAGCACAACCTCGATGGTGGCGGCAATACGGACGCCAAGCAGCGCGCGCAAAGCCCGCTGCCGGCGATCACCAAGGACACCGAGACCACCGAACTGCGCGTGGCGCAGAAACGCGTTGCCGAGCTGGAGCAGGAGGCGAAGAAGTTGCTCACCCGATCCGGCAGCACCAGCGAAGTCGATACCACGGCGCGGCGCCCGGCCAACGCCCCGAACCCGGAGCGCGCGCCCAACGTGGACAGTGCCGATCTCGTCCAGCGCAGCCTGGCCATTGCGCGACTGGAGGCGCAGATCAGCAAAGACTGGAACGCCTACCAGGAGCGGCCGCGGCGCAAGTTCGTTGGCGCGCGCACCCAGGAATTCCGCTACGCCCGCTATATCGAGGACTGGCGGCAGAAGATCGAGCGCATCGGCGAGCTGAATTACCCGCAGGCGGCGCGCGACCAGCGCATTTACGGCAGCCTGATCGCCACGGTGTCGATTCGCGCCGACGGCTCGCTCGAGAAAGTGCAGATCGACCGCTCTTCCGGCAACAAGGTGCTCGACGAGGCCACGGTGCGCATCGTCACGCTGGCGGCGCCCTTCTCCGCGCTGCCGCCGGACATCACGCGCGAGGTGGACATCCTGCACATCACGCGCACGTGGACTTTCACCCGCGCCGACCAGTTCGTCATCCAGTGAACACAGCGCAGCGAGCACCGTCTTGACCGACCGTTACGCAGTCATCGGCAATCCTGTCGGCCACAGCCAGTCGCCGCAGATCCACGAAGCCTTTGCGCGGCAAACCGGGCAGGATCTGTTCTATGGCCGGCTGCTGGCGCCTCTGGATGACTTTTCAGACACTGCGCTGCGGTTTTTCGCTGAAGGCGGCGCCGGACTTAACGTCACCGTGCCGTTCAAGCACGAGGCCTGGCGTCTGGTCGATGCCCGTGTCGGCGGTGCCGAATCCGCCGAGGCGGTCAATACCATCCGCCGCGAGGGCACGCGCCTGATCGGCCACAACACCGACGGCACGGGCCTGGTCGCCGATCTCGAACGCAACCTCGGTATCGTGATTGCTGGCCGCCGCGTGCTGCTGATGGGCGCCGGTGGCGCCTCCCACGGCGTGGTGCAGCCGCTGCTTGAACGCAAACCCGCGGCGCTGGTGATTGCCAACCGTACGCCGGACAAGGCGGAGCAACTGGCGCTGCGTTTTGCGGGCCCCGGCCGCAATCTGCGCGCCTGCGGGTACACCGCGCTCGCCGGGGAGTCCTTCGACCTGGTCGTCAACGCCACCTCGGCCGGACTGTCCGGTGAATTGCCGCCACTGCCCGACGGGCTGTTCACCCCCGGCGCTCTGGCCTACGACATGATGTACGGCCGCCTGACCGCGTTTCTTGCCTTTGCGCGGGCCCGCGGTGCGGCGACTGCCGACGGCCTCGGCATGCTGGTGGAGCAGGCGGCAGAGGCTTTCCTGATCTGGCGCGGCGTGCGGCCGCAGACCGCGCCGGTGATCGCGCAGCTGCGCGCCGCGGTCTGAGGGTTGCCGTCATGCTGCGGATGCTGATGCGCGGTGCCGGCTACCTGCTGTTGCTCGCGTTCGCTGCGCTGGCGCTGATCCAGTTCTGGTTCCTGGTGCATGTCGGTTACTGGATCAACAACAACCCTGAGTCCACCGCTTTCATGCGTGCGCGGCTGGAGATCCTGCAGGAAACCAATCCCAAGGCAAAGTTGAGGCAGCAGTGGGTGCCCTACAACCGCATCTCGAACCACCTCAAGCGTGCGGTGGTCTCGGCCGAGGACGCCAAGTTCATGAGCCACAGCGGGTTCGACTGGGACGGCATCCAGAAGGCCTTCGAGAAAAACATGCGTGAAGGTGAAATCGTTGCCGGCGGCTCGACGATCACCCAGCAGCTGGCGAAGAACCTGTTTTTCTCCGGCGAGCGTACCTGGTGGCGCAAGGGGCAGGAGGCCGTGATCGCGGTGATGCTGGAAACGCTGATGAGCAAGCGCCGCATCCTCGAGATCTACCTGAACGTGATCGAGTGGGGCGAGGGCATCTTCGGCGCCGAGGCCGCTGCGCGCTTCCATTACGGCGGCAGTGCCGCCACGCTCAGTCCCGAGCAGGCGGCGCGCCTTGCCGCGGTGGTGCCCAGCCCGCGCCGCTACGGTCCCGCCAGCGACACGGCCTACCTGCAGCGCCGCACCCAGACCATCCTTGCCCGGATGAACGGCGCTGCGATTCCCTGAAACGCCTCGGTCGCGATTACTGTCCCTGGCCCAGCGAGTAGCCCGGCACGCCGTCAAAGGTGTACAGGTGCTCGGTCTTGATGAAATCGAAGCCCGCTGCCGCGAGGGTGCCGAGCAGGGCCACCACGTCGGCGTGGGTCACCGTCGCGTCGGCAGCGGCCGGCATGAAGCGGCAACGCCAGTGGTCGGTGCACAGGGTTTCGGGCAGTCCGCCCGGCCACACCTTGACGCCGCGGTTGGTGATCATCTTCAGCCCGAGCTTGCCGGTGGCGGCGGTGTTCAGTGCCGCCCCCAGCGTTTCCGCGTCGCCCTCACGCCAGTGCAGGAAGACGTCCACCCCGACCAGGGCCTTGCGCGCCGGTGCGCGCGCCGGCGCCGGCGCCGGTTTGGCCTGGGCCGCAGCGAACTGCACCGGCTTGAGTTGCACGGGCGCCTGGCCGAGGCGGGCGATCACCGCCTGGGCGAAGGCGCGGGTACCGACCTTTTCCCGGGTGTGCGGACCGGCGACATCGGCGGTATGCACACCGTCTTCGATGGTGCGCAGCCAGGCGTTCTGCACGCGGGTGGCGATATCGCCCTGGCCGATGTGGGCGAGCAGCATCGCCGCCGCCTGGATCAGGCCCGAGGGATTGGCGACGTCCTTGCCGGCGATGTCCGGCGCACTGCCATGCACGGCCTCGAACATTGCGACGTGGTCGCCGATGTTGGAGGAGCCGGCCAGGCCGATCGAGCCGGCGATCTGCGCCGCGACGTCGGAGAGGATGTCGCCGTAGAGGTTGGGCATCACCACCACGTCGAAGCGCCCCGGATCGTCGGCCAGCAGCGCCGCACCGATGTCGACGATGCGGTGCTCTTTTTCGAGCTCGGGATACTGCTCGCCGATCTCGTCGAACACCTTGTGGAAGAGACCGTCGGTCATCTTCATGATGTTGTCCTTGGTGAAGCAGGTCACCTTGCGCCGGCCGTTGGCGCGCGCGTATTCGAAGGCGTAGCGCACGATGCGTTCGCAGCCCGGGCGCGAGATCAGTTTCAGGCACTGGTAGACCTCGTCGGTCTGGCGGTGCTCGATGCCCGCATAGAGATCTTCCTCGTTCTCGCGCACGATCACCACGTCCATGCCGGGGTGGCGGGTATCGACGAAGGGATGGTAGGTCACGCAGGGCCGCACATTGGCGTAGAGCCCGAGCGACTTGCGGATGGTGACGTTGAGGCTCTTGTAGCCGCCGCCCTGCGGGGTGGTGATCGGCGCCTTCAGCAGCAGCCCGGTCCTGCGCAGCACCTCCCAGGCTTGCGGCGCGATGCCGGCGCT
This sequence comes from Betaproteobacteria bacterium, assembly GCA_021300125.1. Lineage (GTDB taxonomy): Bacteria > Pseudomonadota > Gammaproteobacteria > Burkholderiales > SG8-41. Next base: position 8,822 of record JAJTHX010000403.1, read on the forward strand.
GATGCCGCTTTTGTAGACCTTTTCGCCGACTTCGATCGGCTGCCAATCGATGCGCGCGCCGGCGGCATCCAGTACGGCCATCGTGGCGGCGAGGATTTCAGGGCCGATGCCGTCACCCTCGGCGACGGCGACGGCGGTGCGGGTGAGCTGGCGGGAATCGGCGAGGTCCATGGTCGGGCTCCTGTGGTTTGGGTTCGGCGAACGCCGCGGATACTAAGGACCCTCAAGCATTATGAAAAATGATATTTTTCGATAAAACATATAGACTTTATTCTATGGATAACTTTCCATGAGCCAGCGCAAACGTCTCCCGGTCACCCTGCACCAGCTGCGCGTGTTCGAGGCGGTGGCGCGGAACCTGTCGTTCACCCGCGCCGCGGATGAACTGCACCTGTCGCAGCCGACGGTGTCTGTCCAGGTCAGGGAGCTCGCCGCGGCAGTGGGCCTGCCGCTGTTCCAGCAGGTCGGCCGCCGTATCCGCCTCAGCGCTGCCGGGAGCGAACTGCTGGCCACCGCACGCACGGTGTTCGACACCTGGGACCGCTTCGAAATGACGGTGGCGGACCTGCAAGGGCTGCGCCGCGGCGCATTGAGGGTGTCCGCGGTGACCACCGCCACCTATTTTGTGCCGCGGCTGCTGGGGCCGTTCTCCGAGGCGTACCCTGGCATCGAGCTGTCGCTGGAGGTGGCGCGGCGCGACGACATCGTGCAGCGGCTGATCGAGGGCCGCGATGATCTCTACATCATGGGTGTGCCGCCGACCGATCTGGAGATCCACGCCCATCCGGTACTCGACAACCCGCTGGTGATCGTGGCGCCGCGCGGGCATCTCCTGGCAGGCCGCCGCGCGCTGCCGCTGGAAGTGCTGGCTGAAGAGCCCTTCCTGGTGCGCGAGCCCGGCTCCGGCACGCGCATGGCCTCGGAGCGCTACTTCCAGCGCCACGGCTTCAAGCCGCGGGTGCGCATGGCGCTGGGCAGCAACGAGGCGATCAAGCAGGCGGTGGCCGGCGGCTTCGGCGTCGCGGTGCTGTCGCTGCATGCGCTGGCGATGGACGAAACACGGGGGAGCCTGGCGCTGCTCGATGTACAGGGTTTTCCGATCGAGCGGAAATGGTATGCGGTGCATCCCAGGGGGCGGCCCCTGTCGATCGTCGGCCGCACCTTTCTCGATTACCTCAAGGGCGAGTTCGGGCGCCAGACCGATGTGTCCACCTTGCTGGCCGACTGGCGCGCCGTTGCCGCAAGGCCGGCGGGCAGCAGCCGGCGCCCGCGCCGTCACAAGGCGGGTTGACCCGGCACCGGCTGCGTCTTACAGTCACATCCGGCCAGCGCCTTCGGCAAAGCGACTACAGATCGTGCAACCCGTCGGCAGCCATTGCCGCCATTCCCGTTTACCCAAATTGGTTGAGGAGAGCCCATGTTCCAGTTGAATATCAACGGCCGCGTTCACAAGGTCGACGTCGAGCCGGATACCCCGCTGTTGTGGGTGATCCGCGAACAGGTCGGGCTTACCGGCACCAAATACGGCTGTGGCGTTGCCCAGTGCGGCGCATGCTCCATCCACTACAACGGCGAAGTGATGCGCTCCTGCGTGCTGCCGGTGTCGGCGGTGAAACCGACCGATCGCATCGTCACCATTGAGGGCCTCGCCAGGGATGCCTCGCATCCGGTGCAGCGGGCCTGGGCTGAACTCGACGTCGCGCAGTGCGGTTTTTGCCAGTCGGGCCAGATCATGGCGGCGGCAGCGCTGCTGCGCAAGAAGTCGAGGCCCACGGACGGCGATATTGACGAGGCGATGACCAACATCTGCCGCTGCGGCACCTATCACCGCATCCGCGCCGCGATCCACCGCGCCGCCGGCAACCGCAGCGCCGCTGCCGAAGCCGACAACAACAACGCCACTGCCTGATGTCGAGGAGCACGGACATGGAACACGCACAACAATCTGCCCTGCAGGACGTTACACGACGCAAATTCATGGTCAGCACGGCGGCCGCCGGCGGCGGCCTCGCGCTGGGCCTGCAGCTGCCTTTTGGCGCCGCGCCGGCCGCGGCGCAGTCTGCGGCTGCCGCGGACGAAATCAATCTGTGGGTGGTGGTGAAACCCGACGACACCTGCGTCATCCGCATCGCCCGCGCCGAGATGGGCCAGGGCACGCTGACCGGCCTCGCACAGCTCGTGGCCGAAGAGCTGGAGTGTGACTGGAAGAAGGTGGCCACCGAGCAGATCACGCCTGGACAGAACCTTGCACGCAAGCGCGCCTGGGGCGACATGTCGACCTCCGGCAGCCGCGGCATCCGCCAGTCCCACGACTACGTGCGCAGCGGCGGTGCGGCCGCGCGGATGATGCTGATGCAGGCTGCCGCCAGCGAATGGGGCGTGCCGGTAGGCGAGCTGACTGTCGCCAATGGCGTGATCAGCCATGCCGCCTCCCGGCGCCGTACCTCCTTCGGCCGCGTAGCCGCCGCGGCGGCAAAGCTGACGCCGCCGGACCCGAAGACGATCACCTTGAAGCCGATCAAGGAGTGGAAGATCGCGGGCAAGCCGCTGCGCCGGATCGACAATACCCGGGGCAAGCTCGATGGCTCCCAGATCTACGCCATGGATGTGCGGCTGCCCGGGATGCTGCATGCCACCGTCAAGCAATGCCCGGTGTTCGGCGGCAGGCTGGCCAGTTTTGATGCCGCCAAAGTCACCGGCATGCCGGGCGTCCGCAAGGTGTTTGCGATCAGCCCGACCACGGTGGCTGTGGTTGCGGATACCTGGTGGCGCGCGAAAAAGGCGATGGACGCGCTGCCCATTGTTTGGGATGAAGGTCCGCATGCCAAGGTCAACAGCGCCTCGATTGATGCCCATCTGCGCACCGGCCTGACTTCCGATGACGCATTTGCCGACATCAACACCGGCGACGCGATCAAGGCGATCGCTGCAGCGCCGCGAAAGGTCGAAGCGGTGTACAGCCTGCCCTTCACTGCGCACACCACGATGGAGCCGATGAACTGCACGGTGCGGCTGACCGCTGACCGCGCCGAGTTGTGGATCCCGACGCAGAGCGCCGAGGCGTCCATGGCAGTGCTGTCCAGCAGTTCCGGACTGCCGCTCGACAAGTGCGAGGTCTATGCACTGAATCTCGGTGGCGGCTTTGGCCGCCGCATCGGCAGCCAGGATGTGGTGCGCCAGGGCGTGGCGATCGCCAAGGAGTTTCCCGGCGTGCCGGTGAAAATGCTGTGGACGCGCGAGGAAGACCAGGCGCACGGCCTCTACCGCCCGATCGCCATGGCGCGCATGACCGCCGGCGTGGACGAGCAGGGCAACCTGGCCGGCATGCATATCCGCGTCTCCGGCCAGTCGATCAATGCCTTCGCCAATCCGGCGGCGATCAAGGACGGCCGCGACCGTCGCCAGCTGCAGGGACTGTGGGACACCCTCGAGGGTGATGCGCAGATCGGCTACACCCATCCCAACCTGCGCACCGAGTATGCGATGCGCAACACCCACCTGCCGGTGGGGCCGTGGCGTGGCGTCAACACCAACCAGAACGGCATTTTCCTCGAGTGCTTCATGGACGAGGCCGCGAAGCTGGCGAACCGCGACCCGCTGGAGTTCCGTCGCGTGCTGATGCGCGAGCGGCCCAAGCATCTGGGTGTTCTGAATGCCGCCGCCGAAAAGGCGGGCTGGGGCAAACCGCTGCCCAAGGGCGTGTTCCGCGGCATTGCGCAGTTCATGGGCTACGGCAGCTACTCGGCGGCGGTGGCCGAGGTTTCCGTCAGCGCCAAGGGCGAGGTCAAGGTGCACCGCATGGTGTTTGCGCTGGATTGCGGCAACGTGGTGAATCCGGACCAGACCGCGGCGCAGATCGAGGGTTCGGTGGCGTACGGCATGACCACGCTGCTCGGGGAGATTTCGGTGGATGCAGGCCGCGTCGTGGAAACCAACTTCCACAATTTCCCGGTCATGAAGGTCAAGGAAATGCCCAAGGTCGAAGTCGTCCTGCCGCTGACCGGCGATTTCTGGGGCGGCGTCGGCGAGCCGACGATCTGCGTGGTGGTGCCGGCGATCCTCAATGCGATTTTCGCCGCCACCGGCAAGCCGGTGCGTTCGCTGCCGCTGTCGAAGCAGGGGCTGACCCTGATCTGACGGTGCAGCCGGCCGGCATGCTGCTGATGGGTCTGGCCGTGGCGGCGAATGCCGCTGCGGCCGATCCGGCGGTGCTTCAATACAAGGTGTCGGGTGACGCGATTGCCACGCCGCTGGCTGCGCCGGGCGATGCATTGCGGGGCCGTGACATCGTTGCCGGCCGCGATGGCAACTGCCTGCTTTGCCATGCGATCCCCGAAACCGGCGCCCGTTTCATGGGCGACATCGCGCCACCGCTGAGCGGCATTGGCGCCCGCCTCAGCGCCGCGCAGCTGCGGCTGCGCGTGGTGGACCAGTCGCGGCTCAACCCGGATACGGTGATGCCCTCGTATTTCAAGGTCGACGGCCTGCATCGAGTGGCGCCGGCCTTTCGCGGCAAGCCCATCCTCAATGCCGCCCAGGTCGAGGACGTGGTGGCATTCCTGCAGACGCTGAAGTGAACGATCCCGCAAAACCCATGCTGCACCGGCGCCGATTCCTGCTCGCCGCCACCACGCTGGCCGCGGCGCCGTTGCTCGCGCACGCGCAGTCCGATCCGCGGCGGCTGGCGCTGCTGCGCGAAATCACCGGCGGGCCGCTGCCTGCCGCCGGCCGCGTGCTGGTGGACACGCCGCCACTCGCCGACAACGGCCACTCGGTGCCGGTGCGCATCGCCGTCGAAAGCCCGATGAGTGCTGCCGACCGGGTGCAGCAGATCGTGATCCTGGCCGAACGCAATCCGCGCCCGGTGGTGGCGCGTTACGCTCTCGGGCCGCTGTGCGCCCGGGCCGAGATTTCGACGCGCATCCGCCTTGCCGACATCCAGGAAGTGGTCGCACTGGCGCGGATGTCCGACGGCGGCTGGTGGATGGGCGCAACGCGGGTGATCGTCACCGAGCTGGCCTGTCTGGAGGATGGCTGAGATGCTGGCTCGCATCCAGGTGCCGGCACAGGCCCGACGGGGTGAAATCGTCACCATCCGCATCGCCATCCAGCATCCGATGGAGACGGGCTA
>JAJTHX010000333.1 GCA_021300125.1 Betaproteobacteria bacterium
CGCCAACAACCTTGAGGCCATCATGTTCCTCAACAACATCGGTGCTACTGCCGTCGGCGTGCCGTACAAGGGCGGCGCCGGCCCGGCCACCGTGGGCCTGCTCGCCAATGAGGTGCAGTTCATGTTCGCCACCTTCAGCTCAACGGTGAACTTTGCCAAGCAGGGCCGCCTGCGCATGCTCGGCGTGGTCGCGCCGGAGCGCAATCCGGCCTATCCGGAAGTGCCGACCATGCGCGAGCAAGGCTTCAACGAGATGGTGGTTGGCTCCTGGCAGGGCATTTTCGTGCCGGTGGGTACGCCCCGGCCGGTCATCAACAGGCTGTTTGACGTAACCCAGAAAGCGATGAAGGACCCGACCGTCAACAAGCGGCTCAACGACGGTGGCGTACCCGCGGTGGTCAGCGCATCCCCAGAGGACTTCACCAAATTCATCAAGTCCGAGATAGACCGCTTCGGCAAGGTCATCCGCGAAGCCAAGATCCCCACTGAATAATCCCTCCCCGCCCCAGCAAGCAAGGACGATGCAATGAGACTCGCCACTTTCATGATGCCGCTGCACCCGCCCGGCAAGAACTATGTGCAATCGCTGCGCGAGGACCGCGAAGCGATCATCCTCGCCGACCAGCTCGGCTTCGACGAGGCTTATGTCGGGGAGCACGTGACCGATGTGGCGGAAACCGTCACCCATTGCATGACCTTCCTCGCCAGCCTGATCCCCGTCACCAAGCGCATCAAGCTCGGCACCGGCACTATCAACGTGCCCAACTCGCATCCGGCGGGCATCGCCGCGCAGGTGGCGATGATGGACCACCTGTGCGAAGGCCGCTTCATGATGGGCATCAGCCCCGGCGGCCTGATGTCGGATGCCGAGGTGTTCGGAAATTTCGGCAAGGACCGCAACGCGATGTTCGTCGAGGGTATCAACATGGTGCTCAAGATCTGGGAATCCGAGCCGCCATACAACATCAAGGGCCAGTTCTGGGAGATCTCGACCGAAAAGACCATGATCCCCGAGATCGGCCAGGGCATCATCCTCAAGCCTTTCCAGAAGCCGCATCCGCCGATCGTCGGCACCGTAGTCGCCCCCTACTCCAAGGGCGTCACCGCCATGGCCGAGCGCGGCTGGCTGCCGATCTCCGCCAACTTCCTGATGCCGGAATGGGTCAAGACGCACTGGCCGAACTACGCCGAAGGCAAGAAGAACATCGGGCAGGTCGCCAACCCCGCCGACTGGCGCATCGCCAAGAGCATCTTCGTCGCTGATGACGAAGCCACCGCGCAGCACTACGGCAAGAGCGCCGAGGGCCCCCACCACTTCTACTTCAAGCAGCTGGTGCGCAAGCTGGTCGGTTTCGGCAACCGCGGCAACCTGTTCAAGGTGGACCAGAGCATGCCGGATGCAATGATCACGCCGGAATACGTCACCGACAAGCTGGTCATTGCCGGCACCGTCAACAGCGTGGTCGACCAAATCCTTGCTTTCCGCGAGCAGGTCGGCGACTTCGGCACCCTGGTCTATGCCCTGCACGACTGGATGGATCCGGCGCTGGCCCGCCGCTCGATGCAGCTACTGGCCGAGCAGGTGCTGCCCAAAGTCAACGCCGCCATCGGCAAGTCCTGATTCAGCACGTCCTGATTCATTCAACGGAGAAACAACACCGTGTTCAATGTTGCCGTAGTCGGCATGGGCTGGTGGGGCAAGATCATCGTCCCGCTGCTCAAGACCAGCCAGAAAATCACCGTCAGCACGGTGGTCGAGATCAACCCGGCAGCCATCGCCGATTTCGCGAAGCAGCATGGCGTCAAGGTCGTCACCAGCCTGGACGAGGTACTCAAGGATTCCGCCATCCAGGGAGTGGTGCTGTGCACCCCGCACACCCAGCACACCGAGCAGATCATCGCGGTGGCCAATGCCGGCAAGCATGTGTTCTGCGAGAAACCGCTGTCGATGACCCGCGCCGACGTGCTGCGCGCGATCAAGGCCGTCAATGACAACAAGGTGGCACTGGCCGTCGGCCACGAGCGGCGCTTCGAACCGCCGATCATCGACCTGATGAAGGTGGTGAAGTCGGGCGAGATCGGCGTGCCGCTGCAGGTCGAGGCCAATTTCAGCCAGGACAAGTTCCTGACGCTGGCCGCCGACAACTGGCGGCTCTCCGGCAAAGAGGCGCCCGCTGGCCCGATGACCGCCACCGGCATCCACCTGCTCGACCTTTCCGTCGGCGTGTTCGGTGAAGCCGAGCGCGTGCTGGCCAGCGTCAAGCAGCTCGGCAGCCAGCTCGTCAACGGCGACACGCTGGCGATCATGGTCTCGTTCAAGAACGGCGGTCATGCGCTGATCAGCGCCATCCTCGCCACGCCCTTCGACGGCCGCTTTGCCGTTTACGGCAGCAAGGGCTGGGTCGAGGTGCGCGACAAGACCCATCCCGAGCGCCCCACCGGCTGGACCTTCACCAAGGTCGTGCGCAATCCCAATGGCGGACCGGAAACGCGCGAGACCAAGGCCTACGAACCCGCGCCCAACGTGCTGGCCAACCTTGAGGCCTTCGCCGATGCTGCCGAAGGCCGCGCGCCCTACCCCGTGCCACAATCACAGATGATCGCCAATATCTCCGCACTGGAGGCGATCTTCAAATCCGCGGCCAGAAACCAGATCGTACCGGTCGAGTCGTGATGGCCGTCGCCGCGCCCACGCATGCCGAGCTGGTCGAGCGCGCGCTGGCGCTGGTGCCCAAGCTGCGTGAGCACGCGCCCCGCGCCGAGGAACTTCGCCGCATCCCCGATGACACGCTGGCCGACCTGCACGCCAGCGGCCTGTTCCGCATGCTGCAGCCGAAACGCGTCGGCGGCAGCGAGCTCGCGTACGAGGCCATTGTCGAACTCACGGCCATCGTCGGTCGCGGCTGTGGCTCCACCGCCTGGGTGCTGGCGAACCTCGCCAACCACCACTGGATGCTCGCGCTTTGGCCGCGCCAGGCGCAGGACGAGATCTGGGGCCCCTCCCCCGACACCCTGATCGGTTCCGCACTGATGTTTCCGGCCGGCCACGCCGAGCGCACCGAGGTCGGTTACCGCCTGTCCGGCCACTGGAAGTTCTCCAGCGGCATTGACGCCTGCGGCTGGTGCATGCTCGGTGGCATTGCCCACAGCAGCGAGGGCGAACTGCCCGAATACCAGGTCTTTCTGGTGCCACAATCCGATTACCGCATCATCGACACCTGGCATGTCGCCGGCCTGCGCGGCTCCGGCAGCAAGGATGTTGAAGTCAGCAACATTTTCGTGCCGGCGCACCGTGCACTGTCGGTCAAGGACATGAAAGGCGGGATCGCCCCCGGCGGCGAAACCGCGGCGCTGTACCGGCTGCCGGTGTTCGACCTGTTTCCGTATGTCGTCGCCGGCGCAGCGCTGGGCATCGCCCAGGGCGCGCTCGACAGTTTCACCGAAGACATCCGCCAACGCATCACCGCCTACTCGACCACGCTGCTCGCCGACTACGCCACCACGCAATCACGGCTGGGCCATGCCGCAGCCGCAGTTTCAGCGGCCGAACGCATCCTCACCGGAAACTGCCGCGAGGCGATGGCGCTGGCCGCGAACGCCATGCCCTCGCGTGAACACAAGATCCGTCTGCGCCGCG
>JAJTHX010000226.1 GCA_021300125.1 Betaproteobacteria bacterium
CAGGCGCTTCAGGAAATCCTCCTTGTTGCGGCCGCGCAGATAGTGCTCGGGGCTGGCGTTGAGCTTCATCCGCGCGTCCTCGCTGCGGCCATCCGTGTAGACCACCAGCGCGTCGCGGGGCAGGAACGCGGCGGATACCGCCACCGCGCCGTTGAGCAGGCCGCCAGGGTCGTTGCGCAGGTCGAGCACCAGGCCCTGCATCGGGCCCGGGTTTTCCTTGAACATGCGTTCCAGGGCCCGCGCCATGTTCTCGCCCGTGTGTTCCTGGAATTGCGAGACCCGCACATAGGCATATCCGGGCTCGATCAGCCGCGAGCGCACGCTTTGGATCTTGATCACCGCCCGGGTAAGCGTGACCACGATCGGCTTGGGCTCGCCCTTGCGCACGATGGTCAGCGTGATCGGGGTGTTGGGCTTGCCGCGCATGCGCTTGACCGCGTCACTCAGCGTCATGCCCTTCACAGCGGTTTCATCGAGGCGGATGATCAGGTCGCCGGCCTTGATGCCCGCGCGCGCTGCCGGCGAATCGTCGATCGGAGAGACCACGCGCACGAAGCCGTCCTCCATGCCGACCTCGATGCCGAGGCCGCCGAATTCGCCCTGGGTGCCGACCTGCATCTCCTTGAAGGCTTCCTGGTCGAGATACGCCGAGTGCGGATCGAGGCCGGTGAGCATGCCGTTGATGGCCTCGGTGATCAGTTTGCGGTCTTCGACCGGTTCGACGTAGTCGCTCTTGATGCGGCCGAAGACCTCGGTGAACGCGCGCAGTTCCTCGATCGGCAGGGGCAGTTTGGCACCGTCGCGCTGGGCGATCGCCGAATAGTTCAGGCTGATCGCGACGCCGATCAGTACGCCACCGATGACCAGGGCGAATTGCTTGATTTTGCTGCTCATTTACTGCTCCTGCGGGGATACCGCTAACGTAGTCTGACCCAGCTCAGGGGGTCAAATGGCCTGCCGGCGTGACGCATCTCAAAGTATAGCCCCGATTCCGCATTGCCGCCGGAGTTGCCCACGGTGGCCACGCTCTCGCCGCCGCGGATGGTGTCCCCGACCTGCCGCAGCAGCGACTCGGCATTGGCATACAGCGTCATGTAGCTGTCGCCATGGTCGATGATCAGCAGGTTGCCGAAACCGCGCAGCCAGTCCGCGTAGACCACGCGTCCGGCTGCCACCGCGCGCACGTCCTCGCCGCTGCGGGCCTGGATGAGCACCCCTTTCCAGGTGATGCCGCCATCGCTCCGTGGACTGCCGAAACGGCCCGCGAGTTCCCCGCGCACCGGCAGCGCCAGCGTGCCGCGCAGCGCGGCAAAGGCGCGTTCGCCGCTGTCGGCGGGCAGGGCTTCGTTGCGCGGCCGGGGGCCGCGTTCGGCGGCGGGCTTGCGCGGAGGCGGGCGCTGCTGCGCCAGCCGCGTGAGTTGCTCGATCAGCCGGGTCAGGCGGTTCTCGTTGGCCTGCAGGGAGCGGATCTGCTGCTGCTGGGCGCGGATGTCCCTCGATACCCGGTTCAGCACCTCGGCGCGGGCGCGTTTTTCCTGCTCCAGGCGTTTTTTCTGCAACGCCTGCTCGGCGGTGATGCGTGCAATCGCCGCCGCTTCGTCGGCGATGTCGCGACCCAGCCGCTCCAGCTCGGCCAGGTCCGCGCGCAGGCCTTCCACCAGGCGCGCGCGCGCACCCGCGATGTGGCCCAGGTATTTCATCTGCCGCGCCATGTCATTGGGATTTTCGCGCGCCAGCAGCAGGCGCAATGCGTCGGGCTCGCCTTGCAGGTACTGGCGGCGCAGCATGCGCCCCAGCGCGTCCTGCTGCGCGCGCAGCCTGGTTTCGGTCTCGCGCGCAGTTTTGCGCAAATCGCCCAGCTTGGCGCCGGATTCGCGCGACTGGCGTGCAAGGTCGCGCAGTTCACGGCTGGCTTCCGAGATCGCGCGTTCCGACTCGCGCAACGCGTCCGAGGCTTCCGATTTGATCTCCTCGGACGCGGCCAGCTTTTTCTGCATCGCAGAGATGCGGCCGCGCAGCTCGCGCAGCTCGTCCTGGGCCTCGCCGGGATTGCTTGCGGCGGCGAGGGCTGGCAGCGGCGCCAGCAGCAGCGCCAGCATCAGCCACGGCGCCGCTGCCCCGGGCCCGGGCAACCGCGTCAGGACCGGTTCAGGTGAATTCAAGCAGGCAGCGTCCGGTCATCGCCGCGGGTTGTGGCAGGCCCATCATGGCCAGCAGCGTCGGCGCCACGTCCTGCAACGCGCCGCCTTCGGCCATCTTCGCCTTGCGTCCGATGTAGAGCAGCGGCACCAGGTTCAGCGTGTGCGCGGTATGCGGCTGCTGTGAAGTCTCGTCGCGCATGGTTTCGGCATTACCGTGGTCTGCGGTGATCAGCACCTCGCCACCGGTTTCGCGCATCGCCTCGACTGCACGGCCGACGCATTCGTCGAGCACCTCGATGGCACGCGTCGCGGCCTCCAGGTTGCCGGTGTGGCCGACCATGTCGCCATTGGCGAAATTGCAGACGATGGCGTGGTACTGCTTCGAGCGGATCGCCGTCACCAGCTTGTCGGTGACTTCGCGCGCGCTCATCTCCGGCTGCAGGTCATAGGTTGCGACCTTGGGCGAGGGCACCAGGACGCGGTCCTCGCCGGGGTAGGGTGTCTCGATGCCGCCGTTGAAGAAATAGGTGACATGGGCGTATTTCTCGGTTTCGGCGATGCGCAACTGGCGCAGGCCGTGCCGCGACAGGATCTCGCCGAAACCGTCGCGGATTTCCTGGGGGCCGAAAGCCGCGGGCAGAGGGGCGAAGTCGTCGCCGTAGCGGGTGAGCGTGCAGTAGTAGCCAAGTTTCGGCACGCGGGCGCGGGCAAAACCGGCGAAGCCGGGATCGGTCAGAGCGGCCGTCAGCTGGCGTGCGCGATCGGCGCGGAAATTCATGAATACCGCGGCGTCGCCGTCCATCATGCGCGCGGGTGATGCGCCCGCAGCCTGGATTGCGGTGGCCTGCACGAATTCGTCGGTTTCGCCGCGTGCGTAAGCCGCTTTCAGCGCGGACAGCGCGTCCGGCGCCGTGTGCGGCGCACGGCCGTCCACAATCAGGTCAAAGGCGGACTGCACCCGGTCCCAGCGCTGGTCGCGGTCCATCGCGAAATAGCGTCCGCAGACCGATGCGATGCGCGCGTTACCCAGCCGGGCGCAGAGCTGCCCGAGCGCGGCCAGGGAGGGCTCCGCGCTTTGCGGGGGCGTGTCGCGTCCGTCGAGAAAGGCGTGCACCAGCACCTGTTTCACACCGCGTGCCGCGGCGAGCTTGAGCAGGGCATGGATCTGCGATTCGTGGCTGTGCACGCCGCCGGGGGAGAGCAGGCCCAGCACGTGCAGCGTGCTGCCGGCGGCGGTGTCGAGCAGCTTCGCGAAAACCGCGTTCTGCGCGAACTCGCCGGTTTCGATCGCGTGCTCGATCTTGGTGTAGTCCTGGTAGATCACGCGGCCGGCGCCGATGTTCATGTGCCCGACCTCGGAGTTGCCCATCTGCTGCGGCGGCAGCCCCACCCATTTTTCGCTGGCGTCGATCAGGGTGCGCGGGCAGGTGTTCCACCACACGTTCCAGTGCGGTTTGCGGGCCTGGCAGATGGCGTTGTCCTCACAGGCCTCGCGGTGGCCGAAACCGTCCAGAATGATGAGCAGGGCCGGGGTGATCGACATGATGATATGTTGATGATTTTATTAATGAAATTGGAATACTTGCTAGAATGCGATTTTAAATCATTTCCCCGTCCCGCGTGTTCGCTCCTCCGCTCCTGGCACGGTGCGGCCTGCTTCTGGCCGCGCTGCTCTGCGCCCTGCCATTCCTGCAGCCTTACCACCGGCACCCGCTGACCGCGTTTTATTCGGAGTGGATGGCGCTGGTGCTGGGCTGCGGCGTGGCCCTCGTGCTGGCTTTGGCCTCCGCCTGGCGCGAAGGTCGTCTGCCGTGGAGTGCCATGGCGCCGCTGGCGCTGGCCATTCTGCTGTTCCTGCATGCCTTGTTCGACCGTGCCCCGTATTTCGGCCAGGCGCTGACCGCGGCGCTGTATCTGCTGTGGGCGGCATTGCTGGTGCTGGCGGGCCATGCGCTGGCGCGGCTGGCCGGTCGCGAGGCCCTGATCGATGCCCTGGCGACGGGCCTTGCCCTGGGCGCGCTGCTGAGCGCGTTCGCAGGGCTGGTCCAGCACCTGCAGCTGCCCACCCTGCTTGATGCCTGGGTTGCGCGTGCGGTGAGCGCAGCGATATTCGGCAACCTTGCACAGGCCAACCATTTTGCCGCCTACACCACGCTGGGGCTGCTCGCGTTTGCCGAACTGCACCGCCGCGGCCGCGTCGGCTGCGCCGCGCTGGCGCTGGCTGCGGCACCAATGCTGCTGGTGCTCGGACTTTCGGGGTCCCGGGCGGCGGCGCTGTACCTGATCGCCGCACTGCTGATCGCGCTGCTGATATGGCGCCGCCAGCATGAAGACGGCGCGCAGCGGCTGGCGGCGGTCTGCGCCACCTATGTCGTCGCCTATGTGCTGTTGCAGGCGCTGGTGGCGGCCGGCGTGCTGCAAGGTGCGCCGCGCGAGGCGGTGACCGCGGCCGAGCGCATGGTGGACGGCGCGGCGAGCATCGCCGACCGCCTGCGCCTGTGGCATGCGGCCTGGCTGATGTTCATCGCCGAGCCGCTGTCCGGCGCCGGCTGGGGACAGTTTGCGACCGGCTTTTTCGAGCGCGCCGCCCTGCTGTATCCGCAGGGCGGCTACCAGCTCTACCACCATGCCCACAACATCCTGATGCAGCTGCTGGCGGAGACCGGCCTCGCCGGCCTGGCCTGTGTCGTGATGCCGCTGGCTTGCGCGCTCCGGCGTCCCGCGCTGCCGGTGCCAACCGGCGGCATCTGGTTGATGGCAGCGCTGGGGGCGACGCTGCTGCTGCACAGCCTGCTGGAGTATCCGCTCTGGTACGCCTATTTCCTCGGCCCTGCCGCGCTGCTGCTGGGTGCGGCGCACCAGGCTGAGCTGAGATTGCACCTGCCCGGGCTGTGGCGGGTCGCGACCCTGTTGCTGGTCTGCGGCGGGCTGGTCAACCTGGTCCGGCTGTGGCCGGAGTACCGCGACTTCGAACGCCTGTTCCTGGCCGTTCCGCCACCGGCGGCTGAGCAGCCGGCCATCCTGTCGCGCCTGCACCGCAACCCGCTGCTACGGCATTACGTCGAAGTCGCCTATACGCTGCCGATGCGGCCCGGTCTTGGCGAACTCGACCGCCAGCTGTATGCCAACACCCGCGCCCTGCGTTTTGTGCCGGTGGACACGCTGGCCTGGCGCCAGGTGCTGCTGCTGGCGCTGGCCGAGCGGCCGCAGGAGGCATTGCGCAGCCTGGAGCTGGCGAGGGCAGCCTACCCGCAGCCTCCGCGCGATTACCGCGAGGCGCTGCACCGCCTGTCGCGGGAGCAGCCGGAGCGGCTGCGGCCTCTGCTAGAATCCGCGACCGAAACTTCATCAACCGCAAGGCCCTGAGCCCCCGGCCCCCTACAGGCCCGGCGGTCACCTCCCCATGGAATCCTTTTTCGATTACCTGCAGAAAAGCCCCTTCAACATGATGCTGTTCGGCGGCGCGCTGGCAAGTGGCGTGATGCTGCTGTGGCCGCTGCTGGTGAAGCCCTTCCGCTCGGGCAAGGAACTGGGCCCTTTCGAGGCGGTGCAGCTGATCAACCGCAACGACGCGCTGGTGATCGACCTGCGCGACACCGGCGAGTACGAGTCCGGCCATATTTCCGGCGCGCGCCACCTGCCGGAACGCCAGCTGGTGGATCGCCTGCAGGAACTGGATAAATTCAAGGACCGGCCGCTGCTGGTGACCTGCCGCAGCGGCATGCGGGCGAGCGCCGCCGTGCACGTGATGCGGCGCAAGGGGTTCGGGCAGGCGGTGAGCCTGCGCGGCGGCATCAGTGCCTGGGAGCAGGCGGGCATGCCGCTGCAGAAGAAAAAATAATCCCGCGGAGACCACCCTCATGGCCAGGATTCGCATGTATGCCACCGCGGTCTGCCCCTACTGCCAGATGGCCGAGCGCCTGCTTCGGGGCAAGGGTGTGACCGAGATCGAGAAAATCCGCATCGACAGTGATCCCGCGCTGCGCGAGGAGATGATGCAGAAAACCGGGCGCCGCACCGTGCCGCAGATCTACATCGGTGACACCCATGTCGGCGGCTATGACGATCTCGCCGCCCTCGACCGCGCCGGCGGCCTCGATCCGCTGCTGGCCTCCTGATTCTCAACCCGACGATTCAACGCGAATCTCCAACCGGTATCCCGCATGAGCGAACAGCCCCAGCAGGCCCAGCCCCAGTTCGGCATCCAGAAAATCTATCTGAAAGACCTGTCGCTGGAGTTACCCAACGCACCGCAGGTTTTCCTGCAGATGGAGGCGCCGGAAATCGACATCCAGGTGCATAACGCAGCAGCCGCCCTGGATGCGGCCAACGGCCTGTTTGAGGCGGTGCTCACCGTCACCGTCACCGCAAAGCTCAAGGACAAGACCGTGTTCCTGGTCGAGGCCGCGCAGGCCGGGATTTTCCAGATCCTCAACCTGCCGCCGCAGGAAATCGACGCCGTGCTCGGCATCCTGTGCCCGAGTACGCTGTTGCCGTACGCCCGCGAGGCCGTATCCGGCGTGCTGATCCGCGCCGGTTTCCCTCCGGTGGTGCTGCAGCACATGAGCTTCGACGCCGCTTACCAGGAACGGCTGCGTCAGATGCAGGCCGAGCAGCAAGGCCAGCCGGCTCCGGCCGTCACGGTGCAGTAAAGGGCCATGCCGGTACGTTGCCTGGCGCTGCTCATCGCGTTGCTCGCTGCGGGCGCGAATGCGGCGGAGTTTCGCGCCGCCGCCGAGAACGCGGTGATCCTCTACGATGCGCCCTCGACCAAGGCGCGCAAGCTGTTCATCGTCAACCGCGGCTATCCGCTGGAAGTCGTGGTCCAGGTCGAGGGCTGGGTCAAGGTGCGCGATGCGACCGGCGCCCTGTCATGGGCCGAGGTGAAATCACTCGATAACTCGCGCAACGTACTGGTGCGCGCGGCCAGCGTGGCGCTGCGCCAGAAACCGGCGGATGACGCCCCGGTCGTCGCCGAGCTGCGCCGCGACGTGCTGCTGGAGCTGGTCGACCGGCCTGCCGGCGGCTGGGCCCAGGTGCGCCATCGCGACGCCGGCGCCGGTTTTGTCCGCGTCGCCGATATCTGGGGCGAATGAAACCGGGCATGACGGGTCCGCAGGCAACTGCCGGCACCGCGGCATGAACATCACCGTTCTCGGCGCTGGCGCCTGGGGCAGTGCGATGGCCTGCCACCTCGCCGCAACGCATCCAGTGGTGCTGTGGGCGCGTGATGCAGCCTTAGCCGAAACGCTGCGCCGTGAGGGAGCCAATACCCGTTACCTGCCCGGTGTGCGCTTTCCCGAAACCCTGCGTGTCAAGGCCGATCTTGCGCAGGCCCTAAACGGCGCGCAGTGCCTGATTCTTGCCATGACCGTGGCAGGGCTGCGCGGCACCCTGCAGCGGCTGCGGGAATTCGCAGTGACGGTGCCGGTGATCTGGCTGTGCAAGGGTTTCGAGCGGCCGCAGGCGAAGCTGCCGCACGAGGTGTTTGCCGAAGTGATGGCCCCGGGCCATCCGCACGCTGTGCTGTCCGGGCCCAGTTTCGCGCAGGAAGTCGCTGCCGGACTGCCTGCAGCGTTGACGCTGGCCTCGGCCCGGCAGCACGATGCGGATGAGCTGGCGCGCCAGCTGCATGGCGGTACGCTGCGCGTGTATTCGCATGACGACGTGGTCGGCGTCGAAGTCGGTGGCGCTGTGAAAAACGTGATGGCGATCGCCTCCGGCGTCTGCGACGGTTTCGGCCTCGGGCTCAATGCACGTGCCGCACTGATCACCCGCGGCCTCGCCGAGATGACCCGCCTCGGCGTGGCCCTCGGCGCCCGTGTCGAAACCTTCATGGGGCTTGCCGGCATCGGCGACCTGATCCTGACCTGCACCGGCGATCTCTCGCGCAACCGCCGCGTCGGCCTCGCGCTGGCCCGGGGGCAGACGCTGGCTGGCGCCCAGGCCGGGCTGGGCCATGTTGCCGAAGGCGTGTTCACCGCGGCCGAGGTGCTGCGCCGCGCGCGCACACTGGGCGTGGACATGCCGATCACCGACGCGGTGTGCCGCGTACTCGATCAGCCAGAACGTACTGCCGATGTGGTACGCGAACTGCTTTCACGTGATGTACGACCCGAACACGGCAGCCGCTGAGCGGCGGTTTCAGCTGCCGTCGCGGAAATCCTGCTGCCGCCAGGCCTCGTAAACGGCGACGGCCACTGCATTGGCCAGATTCAGGCTACGGTTGCCATCGCGCATCGGCAGGCGCAGCCGCTGCGCCGGCGGCAGCGCATCGAGCAGCGCCTGCGGCAGGCCTCGGGTTTCGGGACCGAACAGCAGCACGTCTCCGGGGGCAAAGCCTGCACGGTCGTAGCGTTGCGTGCCGCGGGTGCTGAACGCCCAGATGCGCCGTGCCGCTAGCGCCGTCTTGCATGCGGCCCAGTCCTCATGGAGCTGCAATGATGCGCGATCGTGGTAGTCAAGACCCGCCCGGGCGAGGTTGCGGTCGTTCAGAGTGAAGCCCAGTGGACGTACCAGGTGCAACCGCGCACCGGTGTTGGCGGCGAGACGGATGATGTTCCCGGTGTTGGGCGCGATTTCCGGCTCATAGAGGGCAATGTCGAACATGGGTATGCGGCAGCAGGGTTTGGTTGTCACCCTGGCCTGAACAGGATATTCTTGAAGATCAACAAGATAAATGAATGCACCTGGTGGATCTGTCCGTCGGCTGCCCGCTGAGTCCGCACCGGATTTTTCAGTTCCGGGACTCAAGTCCTCGCGCAACATGCCGAGGCCTGCTGCCCCCCCCTATTCTGAGTGAATGCGCATGGGACGTCCCGAAAAAATCCGCCTCGGTGAAATCCTGGTGCAGCAAAAGCTCCTCAGGGAGGAGCAGCTCAAGGCTGCCCTTGACGAGCAACAGAGGACGGGGCGGCGTCTCGGCCGGGTGTTCATCGAGCTCGGATTTATCAGTGAGGAGCAGATTTCGAAAGCCCTTGCCCGCCAGCTCGGCGCTGACTTCATTGACCTCAGGCAGTACAACATCCGCCTTGACGTGGTGTCAAAGCTGCCGGAAACACAGGCGCGGCGCCACCGCGCGTTGGTGCTGGAGGATCGCGGCGGCGCCTACCTAGTCGGCATGGCCGACCCCACCGACCTTAACGCCTATGACGATGTCGCGCGAGTACTCAAGCGTGAAATCGAGCTTGCGGTGGTCACCGAGACCGAGTTGCTGCGAGCGATTGACCGCAGCTACCGCCGCACCGAGGAGATCAGCGGGCTCGCCCAGGAACTTCAGGCCGAACTCGGTGATTCGAGTGCCATCGATTTTGCGGCGCTGGCGACAACACCGGGCCTTGAAGAGGCACCGGTGGTCAAGCTGCTGCAGACCGTGTTCGAGGATGCCACCCAGGCGCGCGCTTCGGACATTCACATCGAGCCTCAGGAACGGCGGCTGCAGATCCGCTTCCGCATCGACGGCGTACTGCACATGCAGACCGAGGCCGATGGCAAGATCGCCCCGGCGGTGGTATTGCGGCTGAAACTGATGTCGGGCCTCGACATTTCAGAAAAGCGCATGCCGCAGGATGGCCGATTCAACATCAAGGTGCGAGGCACCGCCATCGACGTGCGCCTCTCGACCATGCCCACCCAATACGGCGAGTCGGTGGTGATGCGCCTGCTCAGCCAGACGGGAGGCATCCTCAGCCTGGACAAAATCGGCATGCCCGCATCGATGCTGGCCAAGCTGCGCGAAGTGATCCAGCGCCCGAGCGGGATGGTGCTGGTCACCGGCCCCACCGGAAGCGGCAAGACCACCACGCTTTACGCGGCGCTGAGCGAGCTCAATACTCCGGCACGCAAGATCATCACCGTCGAGGACCCGGTTGAGTACAGGCTGCCCGGCATCAACCAGGTGCAGGTCAATGACAAGATCGAGCTGACCTTCGACCGGGTGCTGCGTTCGGCCTTGCGCCAGGATCCGGATGTGGTGCTGGTTGGCGAGATGCGCGACGAGAGGACCGTGGAAACCGGACTGCGCGCGGCGATGACCGGCCACATGGTGTTTTCCACGCTGCACACCAACGATGCGCTGGGCACGCCGGTGCGCCTGCTCGACATGGGCGCGCCGCGCTACATGGTCGCACTGTCTCTGCAGCTGGTGATCGCACAGCGCCTGGTGCGTGTGATTTGCGACAACTGCGCGCAGGACCACGCGCCGCTGCCTGGCGAACACGAGTGGCTCAGGAGCGAACTGGGTGCCGAGGTGGACAGCCACATCTACAGGCACGGCCGCGGCTGCTCGTATTGCAACAATACTGGCTTTGTCGGCCGCACCGGCGTCTACGAGATGCTGGAAATGACCCGGCCTTTGGTTGAGGCTACCAACCAGGATGACCTGCGACTGCTGATGAACACGGCACGCGAGCAGATCGGCCGCGCCACATTGCGTCACCATGCAGCTCTACTCGCCGCCGCAGGCAGCACCACGCCCGAAGAGGCGATGCGGGTGAGTAGCCAGCTCGAGTGACTGCAATGGCGACCGGAGGCTGAGGGCGATGCCATTTTTCAGCTACAAGGGCCGCGATGCAGGCGGGGCGGCGGTGCAGGGCGTGCTGGAGGGCACCGACAGCAGTGCGGTGGCCGGACGCCTGTTCGGCATGGGCATCGTGCCGCTCGATATCCGGCCGGCAGCCGTGCCAAGCCGGCGTATGGCCTGGCTTGCGCTTCCTTTTGTCGGCGGCAAGGTCACCCATACCGAGGTGCTGCTGTTCAGCCGCCAGATGTACACGCTGCTGCGCGCCGGGGTGCCGATCATGGGTGCGCTCAAGGGGCTCGAGGATTCGGCGCAGAGCGCCGCCTTTGCCGCCGTGGTGCGCGATGTGCGCGAGCATCTGGACACCGGTCGCGAGCTGAGCCTGTGCCTGGCACGCCATCCGAAGGTGTTCTCGCCGTTCTATACCGCGATGGTCGGCGTCGGCGAGCAGACCGGCCGTCTCGAGGAGGTGTTCCTGCGCCTGTTCGAGCACCTTGAGTTCGAGAAATTCATGCGCGAGCAGATCAAGGCCGCGCTGCGCTACCCCGGTTTCGTGGTGGCAACCATGGCCGTGGCCATCGTGGTCATCAACATCTTCGTGATTCCCGCCTTTGCCAAGGTCTACAAGGGATTCAAGACCGAGCTGCCGCTGATGACCCAGTTCCTGATCGGCTTTTCCAATTTCGTCGCCGCGAACTGGATGTTCATCGCCGGCGGCGTGGTGGTCGCGGCGTTTGCCTTTCGCGCCTGGGTCGCAACTCCACGTGGCCGCCTGCAGTGGGATCGCTTCAAGTTGCGGATCCCGATTGCGGGGCCGATCGTGCTGAAGGCCACGCTGGCGCGCTTTGCCCGCAGCTTTTCGATGGCCGCACGCAGTGGCGTGCCGGTGACCTCGGCAATGGCCATGGTTGCCGAGACGGTGGACAACGCATTCGTCGCCGGCCGCATCAGGGGCATGCGCCTGAGGGTCGAGCGCGGCGAATCGCTGCTGCGCACTGCACGTGATGCCGGCGTGTTCACCCCGGTAGTGCAGCAGATGATCGCGGTGGGCGAGGAGTCCGGCGCGCTGGACGACCTGACCGGGGAAATCGCCGATCTCTACCAGCGCGAGGTCGAATACGAGATCAAGAACCTCAGCGCGCAGATCGAGCCGGTGCTGATCCTGGCGCTGGGTGCGATGGTGCTGGTGCTGGCGCTGGGTGTGTTCCTGCCAATTTGGGACCTCGGTCAGGCCGCGCTGGTGAAAAAATAGTGTCCTCATCCTGCGGCTTTACCCGGTTCGAATTCGCGGTCGTGGTGGTGATTGCCGCGCTGCTTGGCGGGATCCTGCTGGAGCGGCTGACGTTCTACCAGGAGGCTGCCGAGCATGCGCGCTTCGAATCGGAATTGCAGACCTTCAAGACCGGCCTGCAGCTGCGCATGGCCGAGCTGATTTCCGCCAACCGGGAGCATGATCTGAGGCAACTCACCAGTGAAAACCCCGCGCGCTGGCTGGACAAGCCCCCTTCGGCCTTTGCCGGAGAGTATCCGGCGCAACCCGAGCCCGGTCTTTGGTACTACGACTCGAACAGTCGCGAGCTGGTCTATGTCCCGGTTTCGACGCGTTTTCTCGTCACTACCGAGAGGCGGCGCCCGCTGCAGCTGCGGTTTCACGTGGTGATCACCGGCCAGCCCGTGCTGGCCCCGGGCGGCCGTGTCGAGGGCTTGGCCGGAATAGCACTGGATGCTGCCCCTTCTTTTCAATGGCTGTAACCGGAAAATAGGCTATAATCGACCGATAATTGCTGTAATATCAAAGACATGCATTCTAAATCGCGTGACAAAGTTCACACTACCCGGCAGGTCGGCGGTTTCACGCTGATCGAACTGATCGTGGTGATCATTGTCCTGTCCATCCTGGCGGCGACGGCTTTGCCGCGTTTCGCCAACCTCCAGGTGCAGGCGCGGGTGGCGAAGCTCAATGCGGCGCTGGGCGCGGTCAAGGGCGCGGCTTCACTGGCCAAGGCCACCTGTCTTGCGCAAACGCCGCAATGCACGGGGACCGTGCCGATGGAGGGTGTCAACGTGACCATGGTCAACACCTATCCGACCGCGGATGCCGCGGGCATCATTACCGCTGCGGGCCTCGTCGTGGGGCCGGCCTCGCCCGATGGCTACAACATCCAGGGCGGCGGCGCCGCCGCAGGCACGCCGCTGACGATCATGGTGCTGGGCAATGATTCGCCCAACTGCAGCTTCACCTATACCTCGCCGATCTCGGCGAGCCAGGCTCCGGTTTACGGCTTATTGGTCACCTCGGGCTGCTGACCCGCTTTCGCATCCGCAGCCTGTTCCTGCTGCGGCCAGTTTGATGGATACGATGGAGGTTTTTATGAAACGGCAACAGGGTTTTACGATCATCGAACTGATCGTGGTCATTGTGGTGCTCGGCATTCTCGCTGCGACCGCGATCCCGCGTTTCGCCAACGTCGGCACCGAGGCGCGCATCGCCTCGATGCAGGGCGTGGCGGGCAGCATGAATTCCGCCAAGGAAGTGATCCGCGCCAAATGGTATGCGGCGGGTTCGACTTCACTCAGCACGGTGGCTACGGTGGACGGCACCAGTGTCTCTGTCACTTCTGGTGCCGGAGCCAATGCCGGTTATCCCACCGCAGCAGGGATGCTTAATGCGCTAAACGTCAGCGGCAACATCAGTTGCTCTTCTGCGGGAACAGTAACTACCTGCATCCCCTCGGGTTTTGCAAGCTGTGCTGTTACATATACTGACACCACTGGTGCCGTATCTACTGCGGGCTTGATTACCGCCAACTGCGGCGGTTAAGTCTGACAGAGCGCTCGACCCGCATCCGCGGGTGACGACGCAGCGGGTGAGGGAGGCCATGAGCAACCTTCACCCGTTTTGTTTTGGGCGACCCATGAATCGCAGGCTGATCTGCAGCAGGGGCTTCACCGTGATCGAGCTGGTGGTAACCATCGTGGTCATCGGCGTGCTCGCCGCGGTGGTTTTGCCGCGCTTCATCGGCCGCGACAGTTTTGACGCCCGCGGTTTTCACGACAAGGCTGCCGCCATCGTGCGACTTGCGCAGAAGACCGCGGTGGCATGGCGGCGCAACGTGTTTGTCTGCGTCAGCGCGACGCAGATTGCCGCGGGCACCGCCGCCGGCTGTGCGACACCGCTGGTCAATCCGGTGAGTGGCGGCAATGCCGTCGAGGCGGCGCCACTCGGCGTCACGCTGAGCGTCGCCAGCTTCAGTTTCGACCGCCTCGGCCGGCCGAGCGCTGCGACCACGATCACCTTCACCAACACCATCCCCGGCGACATCAGCCGCCAGATCAGTGTTGCCGCTGAGACCGGTTATGTCACGGCCAACTGAGCGCGGCGCGTGCCGGCGCGAGCGCGGGGTTTCACTGCTTGAGCTGATCCTGTTCATCGTCATCGTCGGCGCCGGCATTGCCGGCGTGCTCGGTGTGTGGCGGGTGACTGCGCAGGGCAGCGCCGATCCGCTGATCCAGAAGCAGGCGCTGGCCATCGCCGAGGCCTACCTTGAAGAAGCGCTGGCGATGCCCTTCACCTACTGCGATCCGGACGATGTGCATGCCGCGACTGCGCAGTCCGACGCTGCGGTCAATCCTGCCGACCCCACGCGCTGCGCGGCCACGCTGGAGGCGATCGGCGCCGAGCCCGGCGAAACGCGCGGCAGCGGTACCACGCCCTATGACAACGTCAACGACTACGCCAGCCTGCCTGCCGCAGCCCCCGCCAGTATTGACGGCACCGCGATTCCCGGGCTGGGGGCGTATCAGGTGTCCGTTGCGGTGGTGGCGCAGTCATTGACCGATGGCGCGGCACCCATACCCGCCGCCGCCAGCCAGCGCGTGACGGTCACGGTCACCGGACCCGGCAACACGACGGTGACACTCGACGGCTACCGCACGCGGTATGCACCCAATGCGCTGCCCTGACCGCAGCCGTACCGCTTTCCAGTCCGGCCTCACCCTGGTCGAGCTGGTGGTGACCATCGTCATCACCGGCATCATCGCCGCCGGCATTGCGGTATTCATCCAGCGGCCGGTGGAGGGGTACCTTGATGCCGAGCGTCGCGCCGAGCTGACTGACGAGGCCGATACCGCGCTGCGCCGCATCACCCGCGACCTGCGCACCGCATTGCCCAACAGCGTGCGTGTGGATGCCAGCGGCAAGTTCATCGAGTTCATCGAGTCCACCGGTGGCGGGCGTTACCGCGCCGAGCTCGACAGCGGTGGCCTAGGCAACATCCTCGATTTCACCGCCGCGGATGCAGCCTTTGACGTCATCGGGCCCGCGCCCGTGCTCGCCACGGGCAACCAGATCGTGGTCTACAACCTGGACAGCAGCGGCACCAGCTCGAACGCCTACTTCGGTGACAACCGCGCCGCGCTGACCAGCACCGCGGCGCCGCCGGTGGCGATTGCCTCGACCCTGTTTCCCGAGAGTTCACCTGCGCGGCGTTTTCATGTCGTCAGCGGTCCGGTGACCTACGGTTGCACCGGCGGCCAATTGATCCGCTACTCGGGTTATGCCTACAACATCGCACAGGTGGCGCCGCCTGCTGGCGGCAGCAGCGCGGTGCTCGCGGGCAACGTGGATGTCGCCAATTGCAGCTTCAGTTACAGCGCGGGTTCGCTCGGCGAACGCACCGGCACGGTGTCGATGGTGCTGACGCTGGTGCGCAGCGGCGGCGCCGGCACGCCCGAACAGGTGCGCCTGTTCCAGCAGGTCCAGGTCAACAACGCACCATGAGCCTGCGACAACTCCGCCAGCGCGGCTTCAGCCTGATCACCGCGATTTTCCTGATCGTGGTGCTTGCGGCGCTGGGCGCCTACATGGTCATCTTCACCGGTTTGCAGCAGGCCACGCTGCAGGCCGATGTGCTCGGCGTACGCGCCTATCATGCCGCGCGCTCCGGCGCCGAATGGGCGATCTACCGGGCGCTGGATCCGGACAACACCATCGCGCCGGGGGCCGCGGCGTTTGCCGCTTGTCCGACCGGTGCCCTCAATACCATGGGCGGTTCGCTGGCGCCGTTTTCTGTGGTTGTGGCATGTACATCCTCCGATCACACCGAAGCGGGGCGCAGCCTTCGCGTGTTTGCCATCACTGCCACCGCCTGCAACAGCCCCACTTGTCCGTCACCCAGCCCGTCGGCCGGCTATGTCGAGCGTCAGATTGCCGTCACCATTGCCCGCTGCAAGGATCCGGCAGCGGTGGCGCCAAAATACGAGTGCGGATTATAAATTCAATAAAAACAATGAGTTATATAAATTTTTTCAGCATGGCCCAACGACTTTGGCTGTGCGGTGGCCGCACCCCAGTCCGGTATGGAGTTTGCACGGCCAGAAGAATGCCTGGTTCCACTGCCGGCAGCGGAGACGGAGCGCGGCGATGCTGAAACGATGGTTGGTCGCGGGATGCGCAGCCCTGGCACTGCTGGCGCCGGCAGCCGTGTACGCCCAGACCTGCACCAACGTAGCCACCGGCAACTGGGGTACAGCGGCGACCTGGAACTGCACCGTGCTGCCCGCGGCCCGGGTGCCGACCAATGCCGACAACGTGGTGATCATCAACAACACCACGGTCACCGTGAACATCGCCGATGCGGTGGCGGGGTCGGTCACTATTAATGGTGGCGCCAATTCCAGCAGCCTGACCCTGGGTGCCGGCAGCGCGCTCACCGTGACCAATGCCGGCGGGCTAAGCGGCGATGTCGTGATCAACGCACCGACCGCGGGGGTGACCAAGCAGGTCAATGTCGCCACCCAGACCCTGACGGTGACCGGCAACGTCACCATCAACGGCGGTACTACCACGGCTTCGGCGGCCAATATCGCCCAGCTCTCGGTCACCACCGGCACCGTCAACATCGGCGGCAACCTGGTAATGACCGGCGGCACGGTGCAGAGCTTTGCCCAGATCGCGCTGACCACCGGCACCATCAACGTCGCTGGCAACATCGCGCTCACCGGCGGCGGCGCAGCCAACAGGGTGGCGCGGATCAGTATCACCGGCGCCAGTGCTGTGGGCGCCGGGGTCAATGTCAACGGCACCCTCAACATCAATGCCACCGTCGCGGCTTCGTCCACGGTCACCCTCGGCACCGGCAGCCGCATGCGCGTCACCGGTGCGGTGACCAACAACGACACGCTGAACATCGGCGCCGGCCTGTTCACCGCGCAATCGACCTTGACCACCGGCACCGCGACCAATGCCATTGCCGCCAGCACCACGGTCACCACCGGCACGCTCTCAGTGACGGGTGATACCACGGTCACTTCGGGCACCAATGGCCTGAAAACAATGACCCTGGGCAACGGCACGATGACGCTGTCGGGTAATCTCAATGTCACCGCGGCTCCGGCCACGCTCGACACCGGGGATGCCACCGTGAGTGTCACCGGCACCGGCACCCTGAATGTCGGTGGCAGCGCCACCGTCACCGGCGGCACCAATGCCAACCGCGACGCGCTGCTGACCGTGAGCGGCGTCAGTGGTGTCGGCGCCGGCATCAATATCAGCGGTGGTTTGACCATAGCCGCGACCGCAGCCGGCTCGTCGACGGTGAGCCTGACCAATGCCTCGAGCCGGATGACCGTGAATGGCACCGCCGGGGTCATCAACAACGACACCATGACGGTGGGTGTCGGCATCTTCGGCATCACCAACGCCGGTGCAACCCTGACCATCGGCAGCGGGGCCAGCACCATTGCTGCGACG
>JAJTHX010000374.1 GCA_021300125.1 Betaproteobacteria bacterium
CGGCACACCGACGTAGCGCGGCTCAAGACCGGACACCGGGGTCACGCTGCCGCCGCTCCAGTGCACGATGCGACCGCGATACGGCGCCACAACCCCAGAAGCCCCGAGGGCCTCGACCAGCGCGCGAAAGCGCAGCTCACGCGCGGTGAAATACTGCGCGCCGTGGTCAAAGGTCCCGGATTCGCCGCGGCGCGTCGCCATGCGCCCGCCGATGCCGCGGCTTTTGTCGAACACGCGCACCGCATGCCCGGCATCGCGCAGCTGGCGCGCGCAACTGATGCCGGCGATACCGGCGCCGATTACCGCTACTCTGGACAAGAAAAAACCTCCCTCAGGATTTGGGGGACTTGCCGGCACCCGGGCCCGGGTCCATGCCCATCAGACGCAAGGCCCAGGCCGACAGGAACCCGATCACCAGCGGCCACCAGTGCTGCATCACCAGCGCAGTGCCGGCGGCACAGAAATAGGTCAGCGCCAGCAGCAGCGCGCCCGGATGGCGGCCCCGCCACCAGGTAAACACCAGGGCCAGCGCCAGCAGAAAAAAGAGTCCCGAAAACACGTAGATCACCAGGGTCATGCGCAACATCCGTTCACGAAGGGACAGGCAACGTATACTGCCATTATCGCCGAAGGAGGAGCCCCGCGAAGTGGGCGGTACGCGACCGAAAAAAACCCTGCAAGCCTGCTGCGCCGCGCATACTCTGCACGACGGCCTGTCCGATCTGACCTATGTGCTGCTGCCGCTGCTTGCCCAGAGCTTCGGCCTCTCGCTGGCGCAGGTGGGCATGATCCGCGCCGCCCACCGCACCGCCATGGCGGCCTTCCAGATTCCGGCAGGCCTGATTGCGGAACGCTTCGGCGCGCGCAATCTGCTCGCCGCGGGCACCGCGATGGCCGGCGCCGCCTTCGTGCTGCTGGGCTATGCCAGCGGCTTCTGGATGATCCTTGCCGCACTGTTCTGCGCCGGCGTGGGCTCGGCGGTGCAGCACCCGCTGTGCTCAAGCGTGATTTCGCATGCCTTCCCCGAGGCCGGAAGGCGCACGGCACTGGGCACCTACAACCTGTTCGGCGATGTCGGCAAGTTCGCCTTCGGCGGGCTGCTCAGCCTGTGGCTGATGACGGGGCTGTCCTGGCAGGGTCCGGTGGTCGGTTATGGCCTGATCGGGCTCGCCACCGCGGCCGTGGTGTTTTTCTGGATCAGCGACGGCAGCCGGCATCAGGCCGCGGCTGTCGCCGCCGCGCCGCGCAGCGCCGGCTGGGGCGTGCGCCATCGCCGCGGCTTCACTGCACTGTGCCTGATCGAAATCCTCGACAGCAGCACGCGCACCGGCTTCCTGACCCTGATCGCCTTCCTGCTCATCGACAAGGGACTTTCGACAGGCCTCGCCACGCTGGCGGTGCCGCTGATCCTCGTCGGCGGCATGGCCGGCAAGTTTGCCTGCGGCGTGATCGCCGAACGCGTGGGCATCGTGCGCACCATCGTCATCACCGAAATCGCCACCGGCCTCGGCATCCTCGCCACAGTGACCCTGCCCGGCATCGGTGTGCTGTGGCTGCTGCCGCTGCTGGGGGTGGTGCTGCAGGGCACCTCGTCCGTGCTCTACGCCACCATCGGCGACCTGATCGAATCCGACAAGCTGCCGCGCGCCTTTGGCCTGTTCTACACCCTGGGCTCGCTCTGCGGCATTGCCGCACCCTTGGGCTACGGCCTGGTCGGCGACATCGCCGGCGTCGAGAATGCCATCGCCCTGATCGGTATCGCGGTGCTGATGACACTGCCGCTCTGTGCCGTGCTGCGGTCGGCGGCCAGCGCCGAACCACAGCGCATTTGAGGTGCCAGCCCACGTAACGCCGGGGCGACCATTCGAATCAACTGATTGATTTTTATGATTTTTCATTCAATCAAGCCGTTGTTTATCTCGGCTCGCCCCATATGTCTGGTGCTTCAGCAGGCAGGCCAAACCCAAGCCGTTACGAGCCCGCTGGCGCCCGGGTTGCCGCAGCGCATCGCACACCCAAAGCCGCACGCGCGATAATCGCGCCCTTGAACAACTCTTGAGCGGGACATTCATGCTGAGGCTCGACGGCAAAGTTGCATTCATTTCGGGAGCAGGCACGGTCGGTGCCGGCTGGGGCAACGGCAAGGCCACTGCGGTGCTGATGGCCAGACAGGGCGCCAGGGTGTTCGGCACCGACATCAATGCCACCGCCGTCGAGGACACGCGTTCCATCATCGCCACCGAAGGCGGCGTCTGCCATGCCCTGCAGTGCGATGCGACCGATTCGGAGGCGGTGAAACGCGCGGTCGATGCCTGCCTCGAACGCTTCGGCCGCATCGACATCCTGGTCAACAACGTCGGCGGCTCCGCGCCCGGCAGCCCGGTGGACATGGCCGAGGACGTGTGGGACCGCCAGCTGGACCACAACCTGAAAACCGCCTTCCTCGGCTGCAAGCATGTGCTGCCGGTGATGGAAAAACAGGGCAGCGGCGCCATCGTCAACATTTCATCGGTGGCGGGCTTTGCGCACCAGGTCGGCGGCCGCGTACACGTGGCCTACAGCACTGCAAAATCGGGGCTGCTCGGCTTCACCCGCTCCACCGCGATCGCGTATGTCCAAAAAGGCATCCGCTGCAACCTGGTGGTGGTCGGTACCATGCACACGCCACTGGTCGAGGAACGGCTGATGAAACAGCTCGGCCCCGAGGCGGCGAAAGACCTGGTCGCCAAACGCAATGCCGCGGTGCCGATCGGCCGCATGGGCGATGCCTGGGATACCGCGCATGCCGTGCTGTTCCTCGCCTCCGACGAAGCCCGCTACATCACCGCCACCGACCTTGTCGTCGATGGCGGCCTCACCGCGGCGCGCCCGGGCTGAGCACCGGGGCCGGAACTCGGCCGGCCCGGCGCTGACCAATGGCGGTCCACTACGGAGAACCGCCATGAACGAGCAGGAACGCAAGGCTGCAGTGACGCTGTGCCTGATGGCCGCCTTTGCCGACGGCAGCAAGCACGAGCGCGAACGCGCCGAAATCCGCAACATCGCCGAGGCCCTGGGCCAGGATGCCGGCCTCAATGTCGCCGCGCTGCTGCAGGAGGTGATGCTCAAGCGCGCCAGCCTCGCCACGGCCGCGGCCGCGCTGACCACACCGGAATCGCGGCGCCTCGCGTTCGAACTCGCCGTGGGGGTCTGCGATGCCGATGGCGCGCAGTCCGCGGCGGAACGTGAATTCCTTGCCGCGCTGCGCGACGCGCTGGGGCTGGATCAGGGTGAATCGGCACGGATCTCGGAGCGCGCCGAAGCACTCGCCACTGCCCCGGTTGCAACAGCCGCCGCTGCAGCGCCTGCTGCGGCCGCCTCGACGCTGAGCCGGGAGGCGCAGGACCAGATGATCCTCAATGCCGCCATCCTCAACGGCGCGATCGAACTGCTGCCGGAATCGCTGTCGACGATGGCCATCATTCCGCTGCAGATGCGGCTGGTCTACCGCATCGGCCAGTCGTACGGCTATGAACTCGACCGCGGCCACATCAAGGATTTCCTCGCCACCGCCGGCGTCGGCCTGACCTCGCAATACCTGGAACAGGCCGGGCGCAAGCTGCTCGGCGGTCTGCTCAAGAGCGTGGGCGGCGGCATGCTCGGCGGGCTCGGCAAGCAGGCGGTGAGTTCGGGCATGAGCTTCGCCAGCACCTGGGCGCTGGGCCATGCGGCCCGGCACTACTATGCTGGTGGCCGCAGGCTCGATACCCAGATGCTGCGCCAGACCTTCAGCGAACTGATGGGCGAGGCGCGCAACCTGCAGTCACGCTACCTGCCGCAGATGCAGGCCCAGGCACGCACGCTCGATGCCGGACAACTGCTGCAGATGGTGCGGCAGGGCTGAGTATTTATAAATAACTGATTTTATTGAATTATTTTTTTGACAGTCCGGGCACCCTGGAGGCGCGCAACAGCACCTGGCCCTCGAACATGCGGCGCTGGGTGCGATAAAAAGCGCCCTGCTCGGCCTGCCAGGCACCGTCCTTCTGCTTCACCGTGGCCGCCACGGTGAGGATGCCCGAGGGCATGCCGATGCGGATCGGCGCCTCGGCATCGCCACCCTTGCGCAGCACGTCATTGACCACGCTGCCTTCGATGCGCGCCGCCACTGCCATGCACAGCGAAACCGTCAGCGGCAGCGCGCGGTGGGTCTGGCCGTTGGAAATCACGCGACCGGTGAGGTCGATGTCATTCGCCGAGATGGTTTCGCCCGACAGCAGCTTGGCATCCTGCACCGGCGAGATAAAACCGATAAACGGAATCGATTTCTTTTTTGCCGCCTCCTCGGCATTCGCCGCGATGCCCATCGCCACCGAACCCGCGATGCGGATCGCCGACAGTTTCTGCATCACCGCCGCTTCGGCATCGAGCTGCTCGGGCAATTCGGTGCCGGTGAGGCCGATGTCCTTCGCGTTGATCCACACCGTCGCGTTCGCGGCATCGACTAGCGAGGCGCGGATCTTGCCGAGGCCCGGCACATCGAGCACATCAACCACCTTGCCGCTGGGCAGCAGCTTGCCGGTGGTGGCGCCGCCGGGATCACGGAATTCCAGCTTGACCGGCGAGCCGGTGCCCGACACGCCGGGAATCGCCAGGTCACCGTCCACCGCGGCGACGCCCTCATCCATGCTGAACAGCGCATGGATCACCTTCTTGGTGTTGGTATTGTGGATGCGCACCAGCGCTTCCTGGCCCGACACCTTGACCAGGCCCTCGTCCACCGCAAACGGGCCCATCGCAGAAGACATGTTGCCGCAGTTGGCGCCGTAATCGACTTTGGCTTCCTTCACCTGCACCTGGGCGAAGGTGTAGTCAATGTCGGCGTCGGGCCGGGTCGAGGGGCCGACCACGCAGACCTTGGACAGCGAGGACACGCCGCCGCCCATGCCGTCGAGCTGGCGCCCGTTGGGATCGGGGCTGCCGATCGCGGCGAGGAAAATCTCGTCCCACAGCGCGCGATCCTGCGGCAGATCCTTCTGATTGAATACCACGGCATTGCTGGTGCCACCGCGCATGAACACGGCGGGAAATTTTTTCTGCTTCATCGGGGTCTCCTGATCCGCACGGCAAGGCGCCGCGACACGGATGCCATTGAGTTTAGATGGTGGAAGTTCCGGCCAGCGCAGCCGCCGCGATGGTTGCTGCGGCACAAGCAGCGCTGACAATCCGCTCCTCGGTGGAGTATTCTAACCGCTGTGCATTGCGCTGAAATTGCCGGATGACTGCATCCCGCAGGCAGCGACCTGCTGATATCCCGAAGGAATCCATACTATGAAACGACCGGTCAAGGCCACCGCAAAGAAAAGCAAAACCCCAGCGAAAAGGCGCACTGCAAGCGCGGCAAAGCCGGCAACCCGGCGCGGCATCAGCGCTGCCGAATGGCAGGCCCGCGTCGAACTCGCCGCCGCCTACCGCCTGACCGCGATGATGGGCTGGACCGACATGCTCGGCACCCACATCTCCTGCCGCGTGCCGGGCAGCCACGACCAGTTCCTGATCAATCCCTACGGCCTGCTGTTCGAGGAAATGACCGCCTCCGACCTGATCAAGTGCGACGTCGAAGGCCGCAAGCTCTCCGATTCGCCCTACGAAGTGAACTCCGCGGGCTTCACCATCCACAGCGCGGTGCACATGGGCTGCCCCTCCGCCGAGGGCGTGATGCACTGCCATACCCAATACGGCGTCGCCGTCGCCTCGCAGAAGGACGGCCTGCTGCCGCTAACCCAGATGTCGCTGACCGCGCTGTCGCAGGTGCGCTACCACGATTTCGAAGGCGTGGCCGAAAACCACGACGAGCGCGAACGCCTGATCCATGACCTCGGCAACGGCAGCATGCTGATCCTGCGTAACCACGGCACGCTGACTGTCGGCCGCAGCATCGGCGAAATGTTCGCGCGCATGTACCGCCTGGAGCGCGCCTGCAAGATGCAGATCACCGCGATGACCGGCGGCGCCACACTCAACCACCTGCCTGGCGAAGTGGTGAAACACACCATCGACCAGGGCGAGCTGATCTACGGCGAAAACGGCCGCGGTGCCGGCGGCAAGCTGATGTGGGCGGCGCTGATGCGCAAGCTCGACCGCGAATCGCCCGGTTACGCCACCTGATCCCGCCGAATCTGACTGCTTTAACCCACCAGCGCCGCCAGGGGCGGCGCGCCTGGCCCGTGGCTCCCAAGCGAACCCGGCAGCCATGAAACCGATCACCGTCATCACCCTGCTCACGCTGGCGATGCAGGGCGGCCACATGGGCAGCCGCGTCGTCGCCTCGCTGCTCGCGCTGAGCCTTGGCGCAGGGCCGATGCTGATCGGCATCCTGATCGCCTCGTATTCGATCTTCCAGCTCGGCTTCGCGCTGCTGGTGGGCAA
>JAJTHX010000246.1 GCA_021300125.1 Betaproteobacteria bacterium
ACATGTAATGGGTATCCAGCCCGTTGATGCGCACCGCCATCACCTTGCGACCCCAGTCAACGTCATTCAGCGCGGCAACCACATTCCTGCGCGCCCGCGGCTTGTCGTCGGGCGCCACCGCGTCCTCAAGATCGAGAAATATGACGTCGGCGGCGGACTTCGCCGCCTTCTCGAAAATCGCGGTGTTGATGCCGGGCACCGCCAGTTCGGAGCGGGTCAGCCGCGGCGTTGCCGGTTCGGGTTGGGTAAAACTCATTTCAGCTCTCCTGGTTCGTGCCCGATATCTGCTCGAGCACCTTGATCAGCGCCGCGAGGTCGTCGCGGCCGCGGTCCTGCGCCATCAGCGCGTTGATCTGCTGCAGCACCAGCGCTGCGGCCGGCACCGGCACATTCCTGCCGTGGGCCAGCTCGAGCACGATGCCGAGATCCTTGTGGTACAGCCGGGTGTCGATGCCATTGGCGAAATCGCGCGACACCATGCGGGTGCCGAACACCTCCATCACGCGGCTTGCCGCGACACCGCCCATCATCACTTCGCGCACCTTGCCCGGATCGGCGCCGAGCCGCGTCGCGAGATTCAGCGCTTCGGCAATCCCCTGGGCCGCGACCAGCAATGCGAGCTGGTTGCAGGCCTTGGTCACCTGGCCGGCACCGATATCGCCGACACGGGTGATGGTTTTGCCCATGCAGGCCAACACCGGCCGCATGCGTTCGAAGACTTCGGGCTTGCCGCCCACCATGATCGACAGCGATGCCTGCTCGGCGCCCATCGGCCCGCCGGACACCGGCGCGTCGAGCATTTCCACGCCCCGGGCTGCCAGCGCCCCGGCCAGCGCGCGCGCTGCCACCGGTGAAATGGTTTCCATGTCGATGACCACGCTGCCCGGCCGGGCACCGTGGATGACACCCTGCGGATCCAGCAGGACCTGCTCGACGTCGGCAGCCGTGGTGACCATGGTAATCACCACCTCGCTTGCCGCGGCGAGTGCCGACGGCGTTTCATGACGCGTTGCGCCCGCGGCCACCAGCGGGGCAGCGCTGTCGGCGCGGCGGGCCCAGACGCCGAGGTGATGGCCGGCCTTGAGCAGGTGGCCGGCCATGTGGCGCCCCATCGCGCCGAGTCCGATGAATCCGATATGCATGTTGCTCACCCTATCGCTGGATCCAGCCCAGCGCCATGATCAGCGGGAGTGTCAGCCAGAACAGGATCGTGGTCCAGCCGATCAGCAGGGCTGCGGCCGCCGAATCGAGCTTGAAGCGGTCGGCCAGCAGCAGCGCGGTCATCATCGCCGGCGTGGTGCCTTCGACAATCGCGGCGTACTGGGCCTCACCCATGCGCGGATAGACCAGCGGTGCGACCAGCCACACCACCAGCGGCGTGAGCAGCAGCTTCACCGCGGCGCTGGCCAGCACCTCGCCCCGCGGCACCAGGTTGCGCCAGGGTATGGTCATGCCAAGCACGAACAGGATCACCGGGATCGTCGCCTGGCCAATGAACTGCGTGGCCTTGACCAGCGGCTCGTAGCTGAGGCCCAGCTGCTGGCAGGCAAAGCCGGCGAGGAAGGCCCAGATCGGCGGCATCGCCAGCATCACGCGCAGCACCGCAGGCCGGGACGCATCACCGTCGCGGGAGCCCAGGCGCGTGGCGATCCACACCCCCAGCGTCCACACCAGCGGCATCGTCATCAGCATGTCGTTGAACACCGCGTAGCGCAGCGCTTCGGCACCGAAGAAGAACACCAGCACCGGCGCGCCGATGTTGAAGGTGTTGCCGAACATGCCGCCGAGCATCAGCGCAGCACGGGTCTGGTCGGTGAGCTGCGGCCACAGTGGCAAGCGGTAGAGCAGGACATAAAGCAGTGCGCCCGAGGCCAGCGAACCGATGCCCACCAGCAGCGGGACCGACAGCAGTTCGAGGCTCAATGGCGTGCTTGAGGCTACCGCGAACAGGATGCAGGGATAGAACAGGTACATCACCAGCCGGTTCAGGCTGGAGCGCATCTGCTCGACATCGGTGCCGGGAAAAAAGCGCGTCCACAGCGCGCCGGCACCGACCAGCAGCGACAGCGGCAGCATCACCTGCACCATCAGGTCGGCCAGCTGGGCGAAATAGCTCATCGCCGGTCACTGCCGCAGGAAAAAAAATTATTCAATTAATTCAATGACCTGCGTACCTAGGCGTGTGCTTCGGGATTGATCGGGTTGGGCGGCATCGCGTCGCCCAGTGCCGCCACCAGATTGCGCGCGGCGAGCATCGCCATTGCACGCCGCGTGGCCTCGGTCGAACTGCCGATGTGCGGCGCCAGCACTACGTTATCGAGTTGCAGGAATCCGGGATTCAGTTTCGGCTCGTTCTCGAAGACGTCGAGCCCGGCCCCGCGGATCACGCCGTTCTTCAGCGCCTCGACCAGCGCGGAGTCATCCACCACGCCGCCGCGGGTGGAATTGATCAGGATCGCGCCGGGCTTCATCTTCGCGATCTGCGCGGCGCCGATCAAATGGTGTGTCTGCGGCGAATACGGCACCTGCAGCACCACGAAATCGGACTGTGCCAGCAGTTCTTCAAGCGAAGCGTAGCGGGCGTTGCAGCGCGCCTCCAGCTCGGGCGCGATGCGCTTGCGGTTGTGATAGAGCACGTTCATCTCGAAGCCCAGCGCGCGGCGCGCAATCGCCTGGCCGATGCGGCCCATGCCGACGATGCCCAGCGTCGCATGGTGCACGTCCACACCCAGCCACTGCTTCAGGCGCCAGCCGGTCCATTCGCCGGCGCGGATGCGGCGCTCGACCTCGGTGATGCGACGCGCGGTGCCGAGCATCAGCGTCCACGCCAGGTCGGCGGTGCTGTCGTCGAGCACGCCGGGAGTGTTGGTGGCGAGCACGCGGCGTGCGGTGCAGGCCTGCACATCGATGTTGTTGTAGCCCACGGCGATGTTGGCCACCGCCTTCAGTTTCGGCGCCGCCGCGAGCAGCGCCGCGTCAACCCTGTCGGTCAGCGCGCACACCAGGCCCTCGCAGTCTGCCAGCGCCGCGGCCAGCGTTTGCGGCGTGTACGGCACATCCGCCTGGTTGTCGAGCACCGTGCAATGCTCGCGCAGGTAGTCAAGGGTGTCATCGAAGACTTCGCGGGTGACGAGGATTTTCGGTTTGGCGGCGTTCATCTGGCATTCCACGGCAAGGGTTCAGCGCAAGTTCCGCCACAGCGCGGCTGCGGCGCGGATCAGTCCGGCATCGTTGCCGCGGCGCGCCACCAGCTGCACGCCCAGCGGCAGCCCGTTGGCGCCGCTGAGCGCGGCAAGGTGATCGCCGGCAGGCCGGCGAAGGTCCACAGCGTACAGAAGACCGGATCTCCGGTCGAGTCGAGTCCACGCGGGGCGGTGCCGGGCACCGCCGGGGTGACCAAGGCGTCGACACGGTCGAACAGCGGATCGAAACCCGCATTGACCTCGCCGATGCGCGCCCGCGCGGCAGCCACGGCCTGCGGCGCGAGTGCTCGGCCACGTTCGATCTGCGCACACAGCGAGGCCGAGAGGCGATCCCGGCCCTGCTCCCACTCGCCGGCAAAATTCTCCGCGATCTCGGCTTCCATCACCGTGCGCTGCCAGTCCCAGGCCCCTGCCGCGGCCTCCGGCATCACCAGCTCGCGCAGCGCAAGGCGGCGCGCGAGGCCTTCGAAAGCCGCCCGCGTGTCTTCTGCGGCGCGAGGCCAGGCCGCGGTGCGTATCCACGCCAGCTTCGGTGCTGCAGCATCAGCGGCAGCACCGATCAGTTGTCCACCGGCCTCACCGCCAATCAGCACAGCAGCAAGACGCGCGGCGTCCTCCACCGAGCGTGCAAACACACCCGCCTGGTCCAGCGTCGGTGACTGGCGCAGGATGCCGTCGCGCGGAATCAGGCCGAAGCCCGGCTTGTAGCCGACAACACCGCAGAAAGCGGCTGGCCGGATTACCGAGCCGTTGGTCTGGGTGCCGATCGCCGCCGGCACCATGCCCGCCGCCACCGCCGCGGCCGAGCCGCTGGAGGAGCCGCCCGGCGTATGCGCAGGATCATGCGGATTGCGCGTCTTGCCCGGCGCATAGGTGGCCAGCTCGGTGGTCACCGTCTTGCCGAAAATCACGGCGCCGGCCTCGCGCAGCCGCGCCACCACCTCGGCATCCCGCTGCGGGCGGCGTCCGGCATGGAGCACGGTGCCGTTCTCGGTGGGCATGTCGGCGGTGTCGATGATGTCCTTCACACCGACAGGCACGCCATGCAGCGGCCCGCGGTCCAGCCGCGCATCGACGGCGCGGGCCTGCGCGAGCACCAGCCCGCGGTCGAGATGGGCCCAGGCCTGCACCTGCGCATCCACCGCATCCACCCGCGCCAGGCAGGCCTCGCTGGCGACCAGCGCAGTCAGCGTACCCGCGGCGCAGCGCTCGCGGATTCCACAAACGCCGAGGGCGCCCTCGGCGCCCCCGGCTGCGGATGCAGGATTCACCGTGCCTCAGCGATACAGCACTTCCGGCAGCCACATGCCGATGCCTGGGAACATGTAGAGCAGGATCAGAGCGATGATCTGGATGCCCATGAACGGCAACATGCCGCCGAAGATCTGGTTCAACGTCACGTGCGGCGGTGACACGCCCTTCAGGTAGAACGCCGCCATCGCCACCGGCGGCGACAGGAAGGCCGTCTGCAGGTTGAGCGCGACCAGCAGGCCGAAGAACAGCGGATCAATGCCGAACTTGGGCAGCAGCGGAATGAAGATCGGCATGAAGATGACGATGATCTCGGTCCACTCCAGCGGCCAGCCGAGGATGAAGATGATCAGCTGCGCGAGGATCAGGAACTGGATCGGCGTCAGTCCCAGCGACAGCACCCACTTCTCGATGATCTCCTGCCCGCCGAGCAGCGCAAAGGCGGCCGAGAAAATCGCCGAGCCGACAAACAGCCAGCACACCATCGCGCTGGTCTTGGCGGTGAGGAATGACGATTCCTTGATGATCACGCCGATTTCGCGGGTGGTACTGCCGACCGCGGCGAGTCCGGGGTTGCCGCGGTAATGCGCGACAAAGCGGTAAGCCGCGGCGAGGATGAATCCGCCGAAGGCGCCGACCGCGGCCGCTTCGGTCGGCGTTGCCAGGCCGAACACGATGGATCCGAGCACGGCAAGGATCAGCACCGCCAGCGGGAAAAATGAACTGAGCAGCATCTTGAAGATTTCGAAGCGCTGCCAGGTCCACAAGGCGTAGAGCACCGCCAGCAAGGCCACGCCACCAGCAAGCAGACCCCAGAACCAGGCCGGCGCCGGACGCGGCTCGGCTAATGCTGCAGGCGCAGCGCCAGCGGCCTCGGCCGCAACCGGCGCCGCCACCGCGGCCTGCTCGGTGCCCGATGGCTTGGGTTCCTGCAAACCGGTGGAGGAAGCGGGCGGCTCCTGCAACCCGGAGCTCGAAGGAGGAGGCTCCTGAAGTCCGGTGCTCGAGGGCGGGGGCTCCTGCAGCCCGGTGCCGCTTTCAGCCTGCGGTTCCTGTAACCCGCCGGAAGCTTCTGGAGCCGAGTCCTGGGTAGAGGCTGATCCGGCTTCGACCAGGCCGGAGGTGTCGGATTCCTGCAGCGGGGCGGTGACGGCGCTGTAGGTCAGCGCCAGTACACCCGCCACCGCCAGCGCCGGCAGCAGGGCCACCAACAACTGCCCCGCGGCGGTTGCCGAGGAAACACCCGGCACGCCGCGCAGCGCACCGGCCAGGCCCACCAGCGCGTTGCGGCCGCGCGAAGACAGGGTTGCCGCAAATGCCGGCAGATCGACACGACGCTCGCTTTCCGACAGGGCCGGCATCCACTCCGGCTTGATCAGCGCAACGATGATCACGTAGCCCACGTAAAGTGCGGCCAGCATGAGGCCCGGAAAGAACGCGCCGGCATACAGCTGCACCACCGACACGCCGGCGGTAGCGCCATAGACGATCAGCAGGACCGAGGGCGGGATCAGGATGCCGAGACAGCCGCCCGCGGTCACCGCGCCGGCGGCGATCTGGGTCTTGTAGCCGGCCTTGAGCATCGCCGGCATCGCGAGCAGGCCCATCAGCGTCACCACAGCGCCGACGATGCCGGTGGCAGTGGCGAAAATCGCGCAGGTGACGATGGTGGCTACCGCCAGCGATCCCGGCACCCGCGCCATCGCCAGGTGCAGGCTCTTGAACAGCTTCTCGATCAGGGCCGCGCGTTCGACCAGATAGCCCATGAACACGAACAGCGGGAC
Organism: Betaproteobacteria bacterium; assembly: GCA_021300125.1. Taxonomy (GTDB): domain Bacteria; phylum Pseudomonadota; class Gammaproteobacteria; order Burkholderiales; family SG8-41. Next base: position 6,239 of record JAJTHX010000246.1, read on the forward strand.
CGCAATCAGCACGTCGTTGGACATCACGCCGTAGGCGCGCTGCACCATCAGGTTCAGCACATGATCCACCGCCTGGTCGGGGTTGCTGGTGCTGCGGTAAAAAAACCACGCAAACAGCACGCCCATGCCCATCAGCGTGAAGGCCGTCGGAAAACCGAGCATGATCGCCACCACCACCAGCGCCAGCATCAGCAGGCCGAGGTGGCCGTTGGTCATGCTGGTCCACGGCGTCAGGAACAGCACCGGAATCACGATCAGCGCCATGATCGAAAAACCGAACCACAACTCCTTGCGCATTTTGATCATGATTTCACCTGCGCTGCAGCCGCGGCGTTGACCTGCACGTCGTCGGCATGGACCATGGCCTTCAGCTTGTCGACGTCAACCTCCTCGACATCCTCCTCGCGCGAGGGCCAACAGCCCTGTTTCAGACAGATCACGCAGCGCACGATCTCGACAATGCCCTGCAGCAGCAGCATCAGTCCGGCCATCGGAATCACGGTCTTGAAGGGATAGATGGGCGGGCCGTCGGCAGTGATGTTGGAATGTTCGTTGATCGCCCAGGATTCGGCAGCGAAGGAATAGCCAGCATAGGTCAGTGCGATGATGCCGGGAATGAAGAATACGATGTAGAGCACGAGATCAATGGCGGCCTGGGTGCGCGGCCGGAAGAAGCCGTAGAGCACGTCGCCGCGGACATGGCCGTTCTTGGACAGCGTGTAGGCGCCGGCCATCATGAACAGCGTGCCGTAGAGCATGATCATCACGTCGAAGGCCCAGGCATGCGGGGAATCGAGCACGTAGCGGGAAAACACCTCGTAACTGATCAGCAGCGTCAGGCCGACGATCAGCCACGAGAAACAGTGGCCGACAAAAGTGCTGGCCTTGTCGATGAAGAGCAGGAGTTTCTGCATATGCGCCTTCCGTTACGCGGTATTGACCGCCCTGTCACCCAAAAAAAACACCATCCGGTGTGTGCCGGATGGTGCGTGCTGCCTGGAGCCGGTGCGACCCGGGGTTATTACTTGGCGGTGTCCTTCTTGGCCGCCGGGGCCGGCTTCTTGCCGAAGTAGTGGTTGAACGCCATGCGCCGGTTGACGTTGGTATCAAGGTCCCAGCGCACCGAACGCTCGGCAAACCTGCGCTGCGATTCCATGATCTCGCCGAACAGCGGATTATCCTTGCGCTTGGCCACGGCGGCATCGTAGCCGTCGAGCTGGGCCTGCAGCACGGCATCCGGGGTCTTGTAGAACTTGACGCCCTGGCGCTGCTGCATCTCGATGTAGTCCTGCGAGTAGCGGTGCACCGCCTTCCACGACATGTCGGCGGAAGCCGCCTCGACGGCGTTCTCGATGATCGCCTTCATCCTCGGCGGCAGGCCGTCGAACTTCTGCTTGTTGAACATGATCTCGAACTGCTCGGCGTTCTGGTGGAAGCTCTGCAGCATGCACACCTTGGACACGTCGGGGAAGCCGAGGATGCGGTCGGAGGAGGCATTATTGAACTCGGCCGCGTCAAGCAGGCCGCGGTCCATCGCCGGCACGATCTCGCCGCCGGGCAGCGCATTGACGGCCGCACCCATGGCGGTGAAGACGTCAATCGAGATGCCGACGGTGCGGAACTTCAGGCCCTTGAAGTCCTGGGTCTTGGTGATCGGCTTCTTGAACCAGCCCAGGGGCTGGGTCGGCATCGGACCATAGGGGAAGGACACCACGTTGGCGCCGATCGAGTTGTAGAGTTTCTCGAGCAGCTGGCGGCCGCCGCCGTATTTGTGCCAGGCCAGCATCATGTTGGCATCCATGCCGAAGGCCGGACCCGAGCCCCACAGCGCCAGCGCGTTCTGCTTGCCGTAGTGGTAGACCAGCACGCCGTGGCCGCCGTCGAGGGTGCCCTTGGACACCGCGTCGAGCAGCTGGAAAGCCGGCACCACGGCACCGGCGGGCAGCACGTCGATCTTGAGGTCGCCGCCGGTCATGTCATTGACCTTCTTGGCGAAATCCAGCGCGTATTCGTGGAAGATGTCCTTCGCCGGCCAGGTGCTCTGCCAGCGCATGGTGATCGGCCCCGACTGCGCCTTGGCGATCATCGGGAACCCGGCGACCGCGGCACCGGCAGCGGCTGTGGCACCACCCAGGAACTTGCGGCGGGTCGTCTTGGCCTCTGCGGCCTTGTTGTCTTGTTTTTTCAGCATGTGCTCCTCCAGATCGTGTGGACAGCAGTAACCGCAACGGAAGCCATGTAACTTGCCAGCATCCGCAACCGCAGCGGCCAGGTTGGAATGTCCGGTTGATGCCCCGGTATTTTCTCGTGTCCGCGGGCTTGCACACGAATGCCGAAAGGGGCACTGCGGCAAGCGGCGCGGTGGCGATGCCATCCTAGCGGCCACCCCCCCCAAAAGCAAGACGGCCGGGACGGGAAACACGCCAAATCCTTACGGGTTGCTGACGGCCACCCGCGCGACCAGCCGGCACCGCCGCAGGCGATGGCGAAACCGGCTGTTGTCATGGACGGCCGGCCCGCATCCGCCAGGCTTTTTCGACCTCCACCGCGGCAAAGAAGGCCAGCCCGAACACCGCGAGCAGCAGCGCCTCGGCCGGAGGCAGGCTGCGGGTGTCGAACACGGCCTGCAGCAACGGCATGAAAGTCACCGCCAGCTGCGCCAGCACGACCAGGACAACCGCGGTCCATACCGCCCGCGTGCCGCGCAAAGCGGCCAGTGACAACGACGAGGCATGCCGGTTGCGGATGCTGAAGAGATAGGCAATTTCGGTCACCACCAGCATGTTCAGCGCCAGCGTGCGCGCCAGTTCCACCTGGTGGCCTCGCTCGATGGCGATCCAGTAGACGCCGAACACGCAGCCGACCACCAGCAGTGAAACCAGCAGGATCTGCCAGACCAGGCCTGCGGTCAGCAAAGGCTCGTCGCGCGTACGCGGAGGCTGACGCATGACTTCCGCCTCGCTTGGCTCGAAGGCCAGCGCCAGGCCCAGTGTAGTCGCGGTGATCAGGTTGACCCACAGGATCTGGATCGGCGTCACCGGCAGCGACAGCCCGGCGAGCAGGGCCACGATCAGCGTCAATGCCTCCCCGCCGTTGGTGGGCAGGGTCCAGCTGATCACCTTCTTCAGGTTTTCATAGACTGTGCGTCCCTCGCGGATCGCCGCAACAATCGATGCGAAGTTGTCGTCCGCAAGCACCAGTTCCGCCGCCTCCTTGGCCGCCTCGCTGCCCTTGAGCCCCATCGCCACGCCGGCATCGGCACGTTTCAGCGCCGGCGCATCGTTCACCCCGTCGCCAGTCATCGCCACCGTCAGCCCGCGGGACTGCAGCGCCTGCACCAGCCGCAGCTTGTGCTCCGGGCTCGTCCGCGCGAACACGTCGGCCTGCATCACGCTGCGCGCCAGCGCCGTGTCGTCGAGCCGGTCCAGTTCGGCTCCGGTGAGGGCCTGCTGCGCATGCTCCAGCCCCACCTGGCGGGCGATGGCCAGGGCGGTGCCGGCATGGTCACCCGTGATCATCTTGACCCGGATGCCCGCACGGCGGCACTCGGCCACCGCAGCCACCGCCTCCGGCCGCGGCGGATCAACCAGGCCGGCCATGCCGATCAGGCTGAGCGCCCCTTCCAGCTCGGCGCTTTGCAGCACGGTGCGCTCCACCGGCACGGCCAGCATCGCAAAGGCAAGCACGCGCTGGCCGTCAGCGGCCATGGCATCAATCCGCCCCTGCCAGTAGGCACCGTCGACCGCCGCGGTGGAGCCATGGCCCGCACGTTCGTCACGACACATCTGCAGGATGCGTTCGGGCGCGCCCTTGGCCACGATCAGCGCATGGCCCTCGTGGTCATGACAGAGCACGGCCATGTAGCGGTGCCGCGCGTCAAAGGCAATGGCATCGCTGCGGCGCCAGCGCCGCCGCTCACCGTCAATGTCGACGCCGCACTTGATCGCCAGCGACAGCAGCGCGCCCTCCATCGGGTCACCCTCGACGCTCCAGCGTCCTTCGTGGTGATGCAGCGCGGCGTCGTTGCACAGCGTGGCGGCCAGCGCCAGTTCGCGCAGACGCTCCACGGCGCCGGCATCCTGCGCCCCGGGCAGCACACGGCCCTCGGGCGCATAACCGCTGCCGCAGACAGTCCAGCCTGCGCGGCCCGCGGCAACCGCAACCCCGGCCATCTCGTTGCGGGTCAGCGTCCCGGTCTTGTCGGTGCAGATCACCGACACCGAGCCCAGGGTCTCGATCGCAGGCAGGCGGCGCACGATGGCCTGGCGCTTCGCCATGGCGTTGACACCGATTGCCAGCGTGATGGTCATCACCGCCGGCAGTCCCTCGGGAATGGCGGCCACAGCGAGCCCGACCACCACCATGAAAATCTCCGTGAACGCCTGGCCCGACACAACATAGCCGTGGGCACGCAGCAGGCCGGACACGGCCAGGATCACCCCGGTCAACCAGCGCGCGAATCGGTCCATCTGACGCACCAGCGGTGTTTCCAGCGATTCGATCGCGGACAGCATGCCGCTGATGCGGCCGATTTCCGTGGCTGCCCCGGTGGCGACCACCACGCCGCGCGCCTGTCCCGTCACCGCCAGCGTACCGCTGAACGCCATGCCCAGGCGGTCGCCCAGCGCGGCAGATTCGGCGACCGCGACAACCGCCTTGTCCACCGGCACCGATTCCCCGGTAAGCACCGCCTCCTCCGCAGCCAGGCCGTACACTTCGAGCAGCCGCAGATCCGCCGGAACGCGATCGCCGGCTTGGAGCAACACCATATCACCCGGCACAAGATCCTGTGCATCAACGTTTTGCCGCACACCATCGCGCAGCACCGAAGCCCTCGGTGCAAGCATGCGGCGGATTGCCTCCATTGAACGTTCGGCCTTGCCCTCCTGCAGAAACCCGATCACCGCATTGGCCAGCACCACGGCAAGGATGACCAGCGTGTCGGCGACATGGCCCAGCACCAGCGTGATCGCCGCCGAGCCGAGCAACACATAGATCAGGACATTGTGGAATTGCAGCAGGAAACGCTGCAGCAAGCTGGGCAGGGGGGACTGGGGCAGCCGGTTGGGACCGTGCCGGGCCCGGCGCCGCAGGACCTCGTCTGAGGCAAGCCCCGTGCCGCAGGAATCCAGTGCCGCCATGACCTGCTCCGCGTCGAGCGCATGCCAGGACGGTGCAGGTGCGCCAGCGCCGCGGTCATCGGCCTGCCGGTCTGGGGGAGCCACTCGCGGATTCAGCTGCGCGGCTCGGGCTTGAGCACCACATCATCGGGGCCGGCAGGCCAGCGGAAATATTCGGTGCGCAGTCCCTTGCCGACCGTGAGTGTGCGCGACTGGCGCAGGGCCTCATACTCCACAAACACGGTATAGGCGCCTGGAGGCAGGCAGGCCAGCAGCCAGGGGCCA
>JAJTHX010000309.1 GCA_021300125.1 Betaproteobacteria bacterium
CGCTGCGCGCGGCCATGTATCGTGGATTTCACCGATCGCGAAAGCACTGCTCAGGCAACGCGCCGGGGACACCGTCAAGCTGGCCACGCCGACCGGCGTGGTGGGTCTGGAGATCCTGGATGTGCGCTACGAGGCGGTGGCCGATACGCCGGCCGCGCAGTCGGGCGCATGAGCACATCCCTGTTCGCGGCCGCAATGGCAGCCTGGCGCGCCACCAACGGCATACCCGCGCCCGCCAGTCCGCCGCTCGATGCGGTGGTCAAGCTGTCGATCCGTGCGGTCGAGGGCGCGCGCACCGCCGATTCGCTGGGCAGCGAGCGTGAGGGCACCGGCATCGTCATTGACGACCAGGGCCTGATCCTGACCATCGGCTACCTGGTGCTGGAGGCGGCCTCGGTGCTGGTGATCGGCGGCGACAACAAGCCCTATCCGGCAACCGTGGTCGGCTTCGACCATGCCACCGGTTTCGGGCTGCTGCGCGCGAGGCCCGCCCCCCCTTGCGAACCGGTCGAGCTTGGCGACTCCGATGCGCTGGAGCTGCTGCAGGGTCTGGTGGTGGCCGGGCATGCCGGCGCCGGCGGTGTCACCGGCGCCGCACTGGTGTCGCGTCGGCGCTTCACCGGCTGGTGGGAATACATGATCGACGAAGCGCTGTTCACCGCACCGCCGCGCTACGAGCACAGCGGCGCCGCGCTGTTTGATGACGAAGGCCGCCTCGTCGGCATTGCCTCGCTGTGGGTCAGTGACGCGCTGAACGAGGGTGTGGCCTTTCCCGGCAACATGTTCGTGCCGATCAACCTGCTCAAGCCCCTGTTGCCCGAACTCGCGCGGCGTGGCCGTCGCGGCGGCACGGGGCGGCCCTGGCTGGGACTCAATTCCGAGCAGGTCGAAGGCCATGTGGTGATCTCGCGCGTGTTGCCCGGCTCTCCGGCGGAGCAGGCCGGCCTGCAGCGCGGCGACGTGATTCTCGGCGTAGGCGGCGATTCCATCGGCGGGCAGAGCGATTTTTACGAGCGGCTGTGGCGGAACACCGGACCGGGGGAGGATGTCACCCTGCACATCGTGCGCGACAAGGCGGTCAAGCACATCATCGTGCAGGCCGGCGACCGGCTGGATTACCTGCGGCCGTGGAAGCTGGCCGCCGGCGGCTGAGCGTATGATGCCGGCTGCGGTTGCAGCGCCCGGGCCGCGGCACCACAACAGTGAGCCGTCCATGACACACCACAAAATCCGCTGTGCCCTCAACTGGACTTGCGCCCTGCTGCTGGTGGCCGTTGCCGGATGGGCTCAGGCCCAGGCCTATCCTTCGAAACAGATCCGCATCCTCGTCGGCTTCGCACCCGGCGGCTCGACCGATATCGTGGCGCGGCTGATCGCGCAGGAGATGACCAAGGGCATCGGCCAGCAGGTCGTGGTCGACAACCGTGCCGGCGCCGGCGGCGTGATCGCGGCCGAACTGACCGCCAAAGCTCCGGCTGACGGCTACACCCTGTTCGCCTGCACCACCGGCATTTTCGCGATCCTGCCCTTCATCTCGAACAAGCTGCCCTATGACCCGGAGAAGGACCTGGCTCCTGTGACGCAGACCGGATCGCTGCCCTACATCATCGTGCTGCATCCTTCGCTGCCGGCAAAAAACGTGAAGGAGTTCATCGCGCTGGCCAAGGCGCGGCCAGGCCAGATCAACTACGCCTCCTCCGGCATCGGCACCGCCTCGCACCTGTCGGGCGAGTATTTCGCCAGCGCGGCGAAGATCAGCATGACCCATGTGCCCTACAAGGGCACCGGCAACGCGATGGCCGACCTGCTCACCGGGCAGGTGGTGCTGCTGTTCGACCAGCCGGTGAGCTCGATGGCGCATGTGCGTGCGGGCAAGCTGCGTGTGCTCGGCATCACCAGCGCTCAGCGCTTTTCGACGATGCCCGACATCCCGACCGTGGCCGAGCAGGGCCTGCCCGGATTCGAAACCGTGTCCTGGTCCGGCATCTGTGCCCCCGGCGGCACGCCGCGGCCAGTGATCAACCGCGTGCAGGGTGAAGTGTCGCGCGTACTCAAGCTGCCCGAGATCCGCGACCGCCTGCTGCGCGACGGCATCGAGCCCGTCGGCGGCACGCCCGAGGAATTCCAGGCGCACATCAGGCGAGAGATGCAGAAGTGGAGCAAGGTTGTGCGCGACGCCAAGGTGGGTGCGCAGTGATCGGCAAGAACGCCGGTACTCGCCCTGTATCGCCATGATGGTCGGCCTGTTCGTCACCTGTCTTGTTGATCTGATGCTGGATGGTTCTGACTCCGGCCTCACTTGCTGCGCAAGTGAGCCTGCGTCGAAACCATGCGCTGACTTTTTCATGGGCGATTGCTGATGAAGGTGGGCTTGTTTGTTACTTGTCTGGTAGACCTAATGCGCCCGCGCATTGGTTTTGCGGCGCTGCAGTTGCTGCAGGAGGCGGGTTGCGAGGTGGTGGTGCCGTCGGCGCAGACCTGTTGCGGCCAGCCCGGCTACAACTCCGGCGACCGCGCCTCGGCGATCACGCTGGCGCTGAAGGTCGCGCGCGAGTTTGCCGCCTGTGATTACGTGGTCGCACCCTCCGGCTCCTGCGCCGGCATGATCCGCGCGCACTATCCGGAGTTGCTGAAGGACATGCCCGAGGGTGAGCGCGCTGCGGTTGCGGCACTGGCGGGGCGTACCTACGAGCTCACCGACTTCCTGGTGAATGTGGCCCGCCATACGCCCGCAAAAAAATCATCAATAAAAACAATGACTTATCATGATTCCTGCTCAGGGTTGCGTGAGCTGGGCGTGAAGCAGCAGCCGCGCACGCTGCTGGCGCAGGTCGAAGGCTGCGAACTGCGCGAAATGAATGAGTGCGAACAGTGCTGC
>JAJTHX010000227.1 GCA_021300125.1 Betaproteobacteria bacterium
CAGCTTGGCGAGGTACTTGTTCAGCGCGCCCACCGGCGGCGAGATCGACATGTCGTTGTCGTTGAGGATCACCAGCAGGTCAACGTCCATGTCGCCGGCGTTGTTCAGGGCCTCGAAAGCCATGCCCGCGCTCATCGCGCCGTCGCCGATGATCGCCACCGCTCGGCGCGGCTCGCCCTTGAGCCTGGCCGCGACCGCCATACCCAGCGCGGCGCTGATCGAGGTGCTCGAGTGCGCGGTGCCGAAGGTGTCGTATTCGGATTCGGTGCGCTGCGGGAAGCCGGACAGGCCCTGCCACATGCGCAGGCTCTTCATGCGCTCGCGGCGACCGGTCAGGATCTTGTGGCCGTAGGTCTGGTGGCCGACATCCCAAACCAGGCGGTCGTGCGGCGTGTCGAACACGTAATGCAGCGCGATGGTGAGTTCCACCGTGCCGAGGTTGGACGAGAGATGGCCGCCGGTCTGGCTCACCGACTCGACCAGGTATTGACGCAGTTCGCCTGCGAGCCGCGGCAGCTGGCTGCGCTCGAGCTGGCGCAGGTCCGCCGGCGAATTGATCGTTTTCAGCAGTTCGTACATCGGCCGCTCCGCGTCGCCTGCGACTGCAATGGTCAGTGTGCTGCTCATCGTCGCGCACTCATTGTCATCGATTGTCTCAGAACTTGCGCAGCACGATGAAATCGGCGAGTTGTGCCAGCCGCGTGGCGCGCGCACCAAAAGGCGCGATGGCCGCATGGGCTTGTTCGCGCAACTGCCCTGCCAGTGCACGGGCCTGGGCAATACCCATGGCGCTGACATAGGTGGGCTTACCCTGCACGGCATCCTTGCCCGCGGTCTTGCCCAGTGTGGCCGAGGGTGTGTCGGCATCGAGCACGTCATCCACCACCTGGAACGCCAGACCCACCGCCTTGGCATAGGTATCGATGCGCGTCAGTTCGCCCGCGCCGAGCCCGCCGCCGCAGCGCGCACCGAGTACGGCCGCGGCACGGATCAGCGCGCCGGTCTTGTGGATATGCATGAATTCAAGTTCCGGCACGCTCAGGGTCTGGCCCACCGCGGCAAGGTCAATGGCCTGGCCGCCGGCCATGCCGCGCGAGCCCGAGGCCGCCGCCAGCAGCTTGACCATCTCGAGCTGCGCCGCGGGGTCATCGGCCAGGCGGTATTCTCCCATCAACTGAAAGGCGAGGCTTTGCAGTGCATCGCCGACGAGCAGCGCGACGGCTTCGTCGAATTCGACATGGCAGGTCGGCTTGCCCCGGCGCAGCACGTCGTCGTCCATGCACGGCAGGTCGTCGTGTACCAGCGAATAGCAGTGGATCAGTTCGACCGCGGCGGCGGCAACGGTGACCCGCTCGGGATCGGCCTGTGACACCTCGCCGGCGGCATAGGCGAGCAGCGGGCGTACGCGCTTGCCGGCGCCGAGCGCGGCATAACGCATCGCCGCGTGCAGGCGCTGCGGCGCGATCTCCGGCGCAGGCAGCGCTTTCTGCAAAAAGGCTTCGATGCGGGCCTGCCCGGCGGCAGTCCAGGACTGGAAATCGGCAGCGGTCACGATGGGAAGCGAGGGAAGCGGATGGGCTTGCGCTTACTGCTCGGTCGCGCCGAAGTTTTTCAGCACGCCGTTTTCGAGGATCTTCACCTGCTGCTGGGCATCCTGCAGGCGGGATTGGCAGAACTTGAGCAGGTCGGCGCCACGCTTGTACGCGGTGAGCGACTCTTCGAGCGGCATCCGCCCCTCTTCCATCGCCTCGACAATTTTTTCTAGCTCGGCCAGCGCGGATTCAAAGCTGGGCTCGGCGGCGTTTTTGCTTGTTTTGGACATGCCGGTGAACCCCGCGAAAAGGATCAGAAATGTAACGCAATCAGGGGCTTGCGGTCAATGCGCGGACACCACTGCAAGCCGGCTCAGGCATACTTCGCCAACCGGGTTGTAAGGGCGCAGCCGCTGCGCCGACTCAAGCCCGAACCCCTTGCGGAGAGTCATCCCATGCACGCCATGCTGCCCCTGCTTGAACAGAGCGACTTTCCGGCCATCCGCCGGCGGGCGCCGGACACCCTGCAGGTCAACCTTGGCTACAAATGCAACCAGAGCTGCCTGCATTGCCATGTCAACGCCGGGCCGACACGCACCGAGCTGATGGCGCGCGAGACCATCTTCGAGGTGGTTGCCTTTCTCAAGGCGGCGCGGATCCGGACACTCGACATTACCGGCGGCGCACCGGAACTCAATCCGCATTTCCGCCTGCTGGTGGAATCGGCACGCCAGCTCGGCGTGCGCGTGATCGACCGCTGCAACCTGACCATCCTGTTCGAACCCGGCCACGAAGACCTGGCGGAATTTTTCGCCGCGCAGCAGGTCGAGATCACCGCCTCGATGCCCTGTTACCTGGAGGACAACGTGGATCGCCAGCGTGGCGACGGCGTGTTCAAGTCCAGCATCCGCGCGCTGCAAACCCTCAATGCGCTGGGCTACGGCCGGCCCGGCACCGGCCTTGTGCTGAACCTGGTCTACAACCCGCAGGGGCCCGTGCTGCCGCCGCCGCAGGCGCCACTGGAGAGGGACTACAAGCAGCACCTGGGTGAAGCCCACGGCATCGTCTTCAACCAGCTTTACGTGCTGGCCAACATGCCGATCCAGCGCTTTGGCAGCACGCTGGTGAGCAAGGGCCAGTTCGATCCCTACATGCAATTGTTGAAGAGCACCAGCCGCACCGAAAACCTGGAGACCGTGATGTGCCGCACGCTGCTGTCGGTGGACTGGCAGGGTTATGTCTACGACTGCGATTTCAACCAGATGCTCGGCCTGCCGCTGGCCTGGAAGGGCAAACCGCGCACGCACCTGCGCGAGCTGCTCGGCGCCGACCTCGACGGCAACCCGATCGCCGTGCGCGACCACTGCTACGGCTGCACCGCCGGCCAGGGCTCGAGCTGCGGCGGTGCGCTGGAAAAATGATCACCCGCCCTTCCACCGAGGAATCATCACCATGAACTTTCGTATGTGGGTCGCAGGATGTGCCGCCCTTCTGCTCGGTTTCGGCACACAGGCCATTGCCCAATCCTCCCAATCCGGCACCCTGCGCTTCGGTGTAGGCCTGTTCCAGCCGGACAAGGAACGCAACGACGCCACCTACCGGCCACTCGCCGACCATCTGGCGCAGCAACTCGGCCGCAAGGTCGAACTGCGCACCGTCGATACCTGGGAAGGGCTCGCGCTGTCGCTCGCCAACGGCGAAACCGACATCGCGCTGATGGGGCCTTGGGGTTATGTGCTGGCCAATCACCAGGCCGGCGCGCAGGCGGTATCCACCATCCTCTATGACGGCAAACCGGAATACTTCGCGATCATCGTCACCCACCCGAAAAGCGGCATCCAGCGCCTGGATGACCTGAAGGGACGCAGCTTCGCTTTCGGCGACAAGGGCTCGACCTCGGGTTATCTGATTCCCTTCCACCAGTTCCAGCGCATGGGTATCGATCCCGACAAATTTTTCAGCCGTGTGCTCTACACCCGACACCAGGCGATCCAGACCCAGGTCACGCGTGGCGAGCTCGATGCCGGCGCCGATTTCAACCGCAACCGCGACACCATGATCAGCGAAGGCCTGATCAGGGCCGAGGACAGCCGCATCATCTGGACCTCTGCGCCGCTGCCCAACGACGCCGTCGCCGTCAACACCACGCTGGCGAAGGATGCCGCCTTTGTTGCAAGGCTGCGCAAAGCGCTGGAAGGCGTGGGCCCGGCGCTGGCCAGCAACCCGAAACTGCTGCCTCCGCGTTACACCGGGTTCGTGTCCCGCGACAACGGCTTCTACAAGCCGATCCGCGACGCCGGCCTTGAGACCGGGAAGCTGACCCCGGCCAAACGCTGAGCGATGTTCAAGTCCGGCACGGATCGCACGCTGCACACCTGGATCGGGGCCTACCTGCTGCTGGTCGCGCTGATCATCAGCCAGTTCATCGCGGCTGGCGATTTCTCCTTCGGCCGCAAGCCCTGGGAGAATTTCAAGAAAACCGCGGCCGAGCTGTCGCAGCCGAGTTTTCTCAACATCTGGTTTGGCTCCGATCGCGTTGAATACCGCTCCGATGACGGCCGCGTGCTGCGGGTGGAGAACCCGCGCGAACGCGAGCGCGAGTTCCTGGCTGCGCTCGGACGCGCAACCTGGACCACCTTCCAGGTGGCCACCCTGGGCTCGTTGCTCGCCGCCGTGGCTGCGCTGCCCTTCGGCCTGGCCGCGGCACGCAACATGATGTTGCCGCCCGTCATCGCGCAGACGGCGCGGGTCACGCTCGACGTGTTCCGCTCCATCCATACGCTGGTGTTCGGCCTGCTCTTCGTCGGCGTGATCGGCCTCGGGCCCATGGCCGGCGTATTGGCCATCGCCGCGCACTCCTTCGGCACCTACGGAAAGCTCTACGCCGAATCCATCGAGACCGCCGATGCCCGCCTGATCCAGTCGGGTGTGGCGCTGGGCCTGAGCCCGCTGCAGACCCTGGTCTACGGTCTGTGGCGCACCATGCTGCCGCGCTGGATTTCGGTGCACCTGTATGTCTGGGAATTCAATGTCCGCGACTCCACCGTGCTCGGTCTTATTGGCGCCGGCGGCCTGGGCCTCCTGCTGTCGGAAGCGGTATCGTTGTTCCAGTGGGGACGGCTGGCGACGATCCTGATCGCGATCGTGGCACTGGTGGTCGCCTTCGACAACCTGAGCCGCCACATCCGCCACGCCGTCAACCGGCCGCGGGAGCACTGACATGAACGATACCCACCCGGGCCGCAGCTGCCCGCTGCATTACCGTTACGCGGCATCCTCGCTCGATCGCGCGCCGGAAATCACGACTGACACGCTGTATGTCGCAGGCGGGCTCTACGGCAACCGGCCCGCGCTGCACGCGCTAGAAGCCATGGCCGCGCAGGAGGACGCAGTCCTCGCATTCAACGGGGACTTCAACTGGTTCAACATCGATGCCGCAGCGTTCGCCGACATCAACAGCGGCGTGCTGCGCCACCATGCGCTGCGCGGCAACGTCGAGACCGAACTCGCCGGGGACGATGACGGCGCCGGCTGCGGCTGCGGGTATCCGGCCACGGTCGGCGACGCCGAGGTCGCCCGCTCCAACGCCATCCTTGCCAGGCTGCGCGAAACCGCGCGCGCCGCGCTATCACTGCGCGCACGCCTGGCTGCGCTGCCAATGACACTCACCGCCGAGGTCGGTGGCCTGCGCGTGGCCCTGGTCCACGGCGACTGCGAATCGCTCGCCGGCTGGAGTTACGATGAATCGGCCCTGCGCGATGCTGCCGGCGTCGGCCGGGTGGCCGCGCATTGCGCGTCCGCCCGCGCCCGCGTGGTCGCCAGCAGCCATACCTGCCTGCCGGTGGCACTGCGCTTCAGGGCCGGCGGCCGCGACTGCGCGCTGTTCAACAACGGCGCCGCGGGCATGCCCAACTTCGCCGGCACCGGCTTCGGCATCGTCACCCGCATCGCGACAAGCCCGGCGCCGCTGCCCGCGCTCTACGGCACGGTGCTCGACGGCGTATATATCGACGCGCTGCCGCTGCATTACAACCGCGAGGCCTGGCAGCACGAGTTCGACGCGCAATGGCCCGAGGGCAGTGATGGCGCGATGTCCTACGCCGCGCGCATCCGCAACGGCCCGCGCTACGGGCTCAACCGCGCCATGGGGAACGGTATCCGGGTCAACAGCAGCCTGCTGCAGCAACTGCAATCCGTTTCAGCAAAGGAAGAATAATGAATAAAAACAGGGCGTTACTGGCCATCATCGTAGTCGCCGCGGTGATCGCGTTTTTCGCCCTCGGGCTGCAGCGCTATCTGTCGCTGGAGTATTTCCAGTCGCAGCGCGGCGCAATCGAGGCGCTGGTCGCCGCGCACCCGCTGCGCGCGGGCCTGCTGTTTTTCGCGGCCTATGTCGCCGTCACCGGCCTCTCTCTGCCCGGCGCGGCGATCCTGACCCTGGTCGCCGGCGCGATCTTCGGCCTGCTCTGGGGCACCGTGATCGTGTCCTTCGCCTCGACGCTGGGCGCGACGCTGGCCTTTCTGGCGTCGCGCTTCCTGCTGCGCGACTGGGTACAGCAGAAATTCGGCGACCGCCTGCGCACTGTCAACGAAGGCGTCGCGCGCGAAGGCGGCTTCTACCTGTTCGCGCTGCGCCTGGTGCCGGTGTTTCCGTTTTTCGCGGTGAACCTGCTGATGGGCCTGACGCCGATGCGCACCTGGACCTATTGCTGGGTCAGCCAGCTCGGCATGTTCGCCGGCACGGTGGTTTACGTGTATGCCGGGACCCAGCTCGGCGAGTTCCGGATATCGGCAGGACTGATCGGCGCATTCGTGCTGCTCGGCCTGTTCCCGCTGCTGGCCAAAAAAATGCTCGATGCGCTGAAGGCGCGCAAGGTCTATGCCGGCTGGAAAAAACCCGCGCGCTTTGACCGCAACCTGGTAGTGATCGGCGCCGGCGCGGCCGGACTGGTCTCGGCCTACATTGCCGCAGCGGTCAAGGCCAAGGTCACGCTGGTGGAAAAACACCGCATGGGTGGCGACTGCCTGAACACCGGCTGCGTGCCATCGAAAGCACTGATCAAGTCGGCCAAGCTGGCGGCCACAATGCGCAGGGCGAGCCATTACGGCCTGAAGGACAGCAGTGCCGATTTTGATTTCGCCGAGGTCATGGAGCGCGTGCAGCGGGTGATCCGCGACATCGAGCCGCATGATTCGGTCGAGCGCTATACCCGGCTGGGCGTGGAATGCCTCGAGGGCGAGGCGAACATCACCTCGCCGTGGTCGGTCGAAATCCGGACCGCCGCCGGCAAGCAGACGCTGACCACGCGCGGCATCGTCATTGCCGCCGGCGCGCGGCCCTTGGTGCCGCCGATCCCCGGCATTGACGAGGTCGGCGCGCTGACCTCGGATACCGTGTGGAACCTGCGCGAACTGCCGAAGCGGCTGGTTGTGCTCGGCGGCGGGCCCATCGGCTGCGAGCTGACCCAGTGTTTCGCGCGCCTCGGTGCGCAGGTGACGCAGGTCGAAATGCTGCCCCGGCTGATGGTGCGGGAAGACCCGGAAATCTCGGCGGTGGTCGAGACGAGGTTCCGCGATGAAGGCATCCGCGTGCTCACCGGTCACCAGGCGCAGCGATTCGCCTTGGAAAACGGCGAGAAAGCGCTCTACTGCGAAGCCGGCGGCCAGTCTGTGCGCATCGCCTTCGACGCCGTGCTCTGCGCGGTGGGCCGCGTCGCCAACACCAGCGGTTATGGCCTGGATGCACTCGGCATTCCGGTGACCAAGGCACGCACCGTGGAAGTCAACGAGTTCATGCAGACGAAGTACCCCAACATCCTCGCCTGCGGCGATGTCGCCGGACCGTACCAGTTCACCCACACCGCGGCGCACACTGCCTGGTACGCGGCAGTCAACGGCCTCTTCGGCAGCCTCGGTAAATTCCGCGCCGATTTTTCCGTGATTCCCTGGGCCACCTTCACTGACCCCGAAGTCGCCCGCGTCGGCCTCAACGAAACCGAGGCGGGGGACCGGAATATCCCCTACGAAGTCACCATCTACGGCATCGACGACCTCGACCGCGCCATCGCCGACGGCAACGCCCACGGCCTGGTGAAAGTGCTGACCGTGCCCGGCCGCGACAGAATCCTCGGCGCCACGATAGTCGGCGAGCACGCCGGCGACCTCATCACCGAACTCGTGCTGGCGATGAAGCACGGCATCGGCCTCAACAAGATACTCGGCACCATCCACATCTACCCGACGCTGGCCGAAGCCAGCAAATACGTGGCCGGCAACTGGAAACGCGCCCACGCCCCGAAACGATTGCTGGAATGGGTGGAGCGGTTTCACGCCTGGCGCCGAGGCTGAATGTCGCCAGCGGTTTTGAACTTAAACCCCTTGTGAGCCGCCGAGCAGCACAGCGGTTTCGGGGGATGTCGGCGAGCACTGGGCGAGCAGCGCAAGCCTCACCCGCAGCAACACAGCATCTCGCCCACGGCGATGGCCATCTTCGAGCGCTCACGCGAGTTGCGCAGCCGCCCGAAATCGCGAGCAGCACAGGGCAGCCCGGAGGGCCGGCGAGCCAGGGCGGCCTTTTCTTTGGTTACTTTCTTTTGGCCGCACAAAAGAAAGTGACTAGCCGCCGGGCTACCCCCGGCGAACTTGACTCTGCAATGACACTATGAATATGAGAAAAATTCTCCTCACTCTCCTGCTTGCAGCACTACCCCTGACGGCGCACGCCCAATCCTTCGACCACGACCACAAAGCCTGGTCCGCCATGCTGAAAAGGCACGTTGTCCTCATCGACGGCGGCAAGGCCTCGCAGGTGCGCTACGCCGGCTTCGCGCAGGACCGCGGCGAACTCAAGGCCTACCTTGCAACGCTGTCCAGGGTTACGCCGGCCGAATTCAATGCCTGGGACAAGGCGCGGCAGATGGCCTTCCTGATCAATGCCTACAACGCCTTCACGATCGAAAAAATCCTGACGCGTTACCCGAACATCCAGTCCATCTGGGACTTCGGCAAGGTCTTCGGCAACCCGTTCAAGGACCGCTACTTCACTCTGCTCGGCCGCGGTTTCTCGCTCGACATGATCGAGCACGACACGCTGCGCAAACCCGGCGTCTACGACGAACCGCGCGTGCATTTCGCGGTGAACTGCGCCTCGGTGGGCTGCCCGATGCTGCGTGAGGAAGCCTATGTCGCCGCGCGACTCGACGCACAGCTGGAAGAGCAGACGCGACGCTTCCTGTCCGACCGCAGCCGCAACCGCTACAACGCGCGGGACAATGCGCTGGAGGTTTCCGAAATCTTCAGATGGTTCAGCGTGGACTGGACCAGCGGCTACCGTGGCCTGGAAGGGAAAACACCGCCGATCACCTCGCGCGAGCAGTGGTTCGGGCGGCATGCGGCCCTGCTTGCGGACAGCGCCGAGCATCAGGCCCTGCTGCGGTCGGGCCAGTTCCCGCTGCGCCATCTCGACTATGATTGGACGCTCAATAACGCCCGAAAATGACCCTGCATGACCCTGTCGATCATCGTCCCGGTGTTGAACGAAGCAGAGGGCATCGTTGCCTCGCTGCAGGCCCTGGAGCCGCTGCGCGAACGCGGCTGCGAGGTCATCGTGGTGGACGGCGGCAGCAGCGACAACACGGTGGCGCTCGCCATCCCTCTGGCTGACCAGCTGCTCGTCACCGGCGCCGGGCGCGCGCGCCAGATGAATGCCGGCGCCGCCGCGGCAATCAAGGAAATCCTGTGCTTCCTGCATGCCGACACCCGCCTGCCCGAGGCCGCCGACGGGCTGATCCGCGCGGGGCTTGCGCGCAGCCGGCGCAGCTGGGGACGGTTCGATGTGCGCATTGAGGGGCGCCATCCGCTGCTGCGCGTGGTGGCGACGCTGATGAACTGGCGCTCACGGCTAACCGGCATCGCCACCGGCGACCAGGCGATGTTTGTCACCCGCACGCTGTTCGAGGCCGCGGGCCGCTTTCCCGAAATCGCGCTGATGGAGGACATCGCGTTCAGCCACCTGCTCCAACGCTACGGACCGCCGCTGTGCATCGCCCATCGCCTGAGCACCTCGGGCCGGCGCTGGGAGAAGCACGGCGTGCTGCGCACCGTGGTCCTGATGTGGCGGCTGCGCCTCGCCTACCGGCTGGGCGCCGATCCGGATCAGTTGGCTGCGCGTTATGTCCGCCACGACCGCTGAAACTGCGATCCTGGTGTTCGCAAAGGCGCCGCTGGCGGGATACGCCAAAACCCGGCTGATCCCGCTGCTCGGTGCCGAGGGCGCAGCACAGGCGCAGACGCAACTGCTGCGGCACAGCCTCGCCACCGCCGCTTCCGCGGCGCCGCGGCAACTGCAGCTGTGGTGCGATCCGGATACCACGCACCCGGAGCTGCAGGCGGCGACTGCGCGCTTCGGCGCAACACTGCAGACTCAGCTGGGTGCCGACCTCGGCGCGCGCATGGCCCATGGTTTTGGCATGGCGCTGGCGGAGGTGCCTGCGGCGATCTGCATCGGCACCGACTGCCCCGCCCTCACCGTCGCGCACCTGCAGCAGGCGGCGGCACGGTTGCGCGATGGCTGCGCCGCGGTGCTGGTGCCGGCCGAAGACGGCGGCTATGCGCTGATCGGACTGCGTCGCCCGGTCCAGGACATATTCAGCGGCATCGAATGGGGCAGCGACCGCGTGCTGGCGCAAACCCGTGAGCGCTTGCGCGCGCGCGGCCTGCGCTGGGGTGAACTCGAAACCCTGTGGGATGTCGATCGACCCGCAGACTGGCTGCGCCTGCTGCGCAGCGGCTTGCTCTCCTGATTGCCCTTACCCGGAACCCGCTGGCGCAATTACAACAGGCACGACGCAAAAGATTTATGTTTCAAAAACAATTACTTAATCGCGATGGCCCGCCCAGCCCCAATGGCCTTTAGGGAAAATCTTGTTGCCTTTTACGGGGCCTTGGGGAAGAATGGCGCCTCTTTTTTGCCATCCCGGCCATCGCTGGAAAACCCTTTTAGAATCAGGCCCTTGAAGGCCCCCTGACAGGTCACCCAACCGCCGCAATACACACCGCTGCATGTCCGACCTCTCCAGCGTTGCCGCGCTCGACGCGTCCTCCTCGACGCAACTCCCGGTTCATTGGTATTTCGATCCACAAATCCACGCGCTCGAACTGCAGCGGCTGTTCGAACGCGGTCCCGGTTATGTCGGCCATGAACTGATGGTGCCGAACCGCGGCGATTACCACGCGCTCGCCTGGCTCGACAACGCGCAGGCGCTGGTACGCAACGACGGCGGCGTCGAACTGATCTCCAACATCTGCCGCCATCGCCAGGCGGTGATCCTCAAGGACCGCGGCAACACGCAGAACATCATCTGCCCGCTGCACCGCTGGACCTATGGTCTCGACGGCAAGCTCCTGGGCGCGCCGCATTTTCCGGAAACCCCCTGCCTGGACCTCGCGCGCACGCCGCTGCAGAACTGGAACGGCCTGCTTTTCGCCGGCCGCCGCGACATCGCGCGGGACCTCGCCGGGCTCGGCGTGATGAAGGATCTTGATTTCAGCGGCTACATGCTCGACCGCGTCGAGATCGACGAATACGCCTGCAACTGGAAAACCTTCATCGAGGTGTACCTCGAGGACTACCACGTCGAGCCCTTCCATCCGGGCCTCGGGCGCTTCGTCAATGTCAACGATCTGCGCTGGGAATTCGGCGACTGGTATAGCGTGCAGACCTGCGGCGTCGCCAACCGCCTGGCACGACCGGGCAGCCCGGTCTATCAGCGCTGGCATGAGCAGGTCTTGCGCTACGGTGGAGGCGAACAGCCCGCACACGGCGCGATCTGGCTGACCTATTTCCCCAACATCACGGTGGAGTGGTATCCGCATGTGCTGGTAGTGAGCACGGTGGTGCCGCGCGGCCCCGAGGCCTGCAGCAACGTGGTCGAGTTCTACTACCCCGAAGACATTGCCCTGTTCGAACGCGAGTTCGTCGAGGCCGAGCAGGCGGCCTATCGCGAGACGGCGGTTGAAGATGCCGAAATCATCGCCCGCATGACCGAAGGACGCCGCGCCCTGTGGAAACAGGGCCGCAACGAGGTCGGTCCGTACCAGTCGCCCTACGAGGACGGCATGCTGCACTTTCACCAGTTCCTGCGGCGGGAACTGGCACCGTAATCCGGAAAATAATCAATTAAATCAAAAGCTTGAATTGATTCTCCAGCAGCCCTTGCTGGATCACGGTGCTGCCGGCAGCATGTTCGGCGCTTGATTTTCGTTCGCCGTTTGCTACCTTTGCCCCCTCCTGCGAATCCCGTTCCTCCCTTCCAGACGCCGCAATGCCTTACTCCACCCTGATCAGCGTCGCTGACGCTGCCGAACACCTGCGCGACCCCGACTGGGTGTTCTGCGACTGCCGCCACGACCTCGCCGATTACAGCGCTGGCTACCGCGACTATCGCAACGGCCACATCCCCGGCGCGCGCTTCCTGCATCTCGATGTGGATCTCTCCGGCCCCAAGACCGGGCTCAACGGTCGCCATCCGCTGCCGCATCCGGCCACGTTCAGCCTGCGCCTGGGCGCCTTGGGCATCGATAACGGCAAGCAGGTTGTCGCCTACGACGACAGCGGCGGACCCTACGCGGCGCGGCTGTGGTGGATGCTGCGCTGGCTGGGACATGAAAACGTCGCCGTACTCGACGGCGGCTGGTCGGCCTGGAGCCGGGCCAAGCTGCCATACACGGTCGAGCAGCCGCAGTTTCCGGCGGCGATGTTCGCCGGCAAGCCCCGGGCCGATATCGCGGTGGACAGCCAGCAGGTGCTGTCGCAGCTGAACAATCCGCAGGCAAGGATTGTCGATGCCCGAGCTGCCGACCGCTTCCGGGGCGAAGACGAAACCCTCGATCCGGTGGCCGGCCACATCCCCGGCGCGCTGAACCGGCCGTTCAAGCTCAACCTCGGCGAGGACGGCTGCTTCAAGCCGCAGGCTGCATTGAAGTCCGAATTCACGGCGCTGCTCAACGGTACTGCGCCACCCTCGGTGATCCACCAGTGCGGCTCCGGTGTCACCGCCTGCCACAACCTGCTCGCGATGGAGGCTGCAGGCTTGACGGGCTCGCGGCTGTATCCGGGTTCATGGAGCGAATGGATCAGCGACCGCCGCAGGCCGGTGGCCACCGGCGTAACCTGAGACCGCGGACGACAGGCCGGTGCGACTGCTGCTCGCCGACCTTGTCCTGATCCTGCATTTCGCGATCGCGCTGTTCATCGTCGGCGCGCTGCCGCTGGTCTGGCTGGGCGCAGCCGCAGGCTGGCGCTGGGTGCGCCATTTCGGCTTCCGCGTGCTGCACCTGTTCGCCATTCTCCTCGTCGCCGCACAGGCCGTGGCCGGCCTGTGGTGTCCGCTGACGCTGCTGGAGGACGCGTTGCGCGGAGGACCCGGCGAGCGCAGCTTCATCGCGCGCTGGGTGCATGCCCTGCTCTATTACGACCTGCCGCTGTGGGTGTTCACCGCGGCCTATATCGCCTTTGCCGCGCTGGTGGTATTGACCTGGTGGCGGGTGCCGCCACAGCGGCGCCATTAAAGCAACGGGGGTGCCGCGGCGCCCCCGTACCCAGCAGCCCTGCGCGACGGTTCAGGTCAGCGCCTCGGCCCAGATGTTGCGAGCCCAGCCCCAGGCATAAATGCCCTCGGCCTGGCTCGCCGCTGTCGACACACCGCCGCTGCCCTTGACCGGGGCGATGGTCTTCTGCGAGGGGTCGTAGCGGTGTACCGAGGCGACATGCATCGCGCTGTCGGCGCTGACAAAGCTGTAGCAGGTGTTCATCATCATGGTGTCGGCATTCACCGGCTGGCCCTTCATCAGCGCGATCACACCCGCCGCACAGACCTTGGCGTGCTGGTTGGCCATGCTGCCCGACTTGGGCATCGCCGGGGCTGACAGCGTGGCATCGCCGAGCACATGCACGCCCTTCACCGCGAGCGATTCGCAGGTTGTCCAGTCCACGCCGCACCAGCGGTTGTTGGCGGTGATCAGGCCGCTGCGCGCAGCGATGTCGGCGGCGCGCTGCGCCGGCACCACGTTGATGACATCGGCCTTGACGTCATCGAACTGCAGCTTGATGGTCATGCCCTTGATGTCGACGTCGGCAATCTCGCTGTTGGGGCGGTATTCGATCATGCCCTTGTAGAGGCCGTCCCACGCGGCCAGAAACAGGCCCTTCTTCGAGACCAGGTCGGGATTTGCATCGAGCACCAGGATCTTCGACTTCGGCTTGGCCTTCTTGAAGTAATCGGCCACCTGGCACACGCGCTCGTAAGGCCCTGGCGGGCAACGGTAGGGGGCCATCGGAATCTGGATGGCAAACACGCCGCCGTCGCGCATTGCCTCAAGCTGGCGGCGCAGCGCGACCGTCTGCGGACCGGCCTTCCAGGCGTGGAAAAAGCGCATCTGCGCGTCACGGGTGTTCAGCGACGGAATCTGCTCGTACAGAAAATCGACGCCGGGTGACACGATCACGCGGTCATAGTCCACAAAACCGCCGCTCGCCAGCGTGATGCGCCTTTTCTCGGGGTCAATGGCGATGGCCTCGTCGCGCATGACGCGGATGCCGCGCTTGCGCAGACCGTCAAAGCTGAAGGTGATCTGGTTCATCTGGGCGTTGCCGCCGAGCACCAGGTTACTGATCGGGCAGGACACGAAATGCTCGTTCATCTCGATCAGCGCGACGTCGATGTCCGGCGCCCACAGCTTGACGAATTTCGCCGCGGTCGCGCCACCATAACCGCCGCCGATCACCACCACGCGGCCGGCAGAGCCCCCGCCACCGGCGGTGGCGCAGCCGCCCAGTGCGGTCACGCCGGTGCCGGCAGCTGCCCATTTCAGGAATTCGCGTCGTTTGAAGATCCTCATCGCCATTCTCCTAGCGGGCAGCCGGCGCGGGCGTCGCGCGGCCGGGGGTGACGCCAGCGAAATAGCCGGCAATCAGCGCCAGTTGTTCATCGGTGTAACCCAGCGCGTGCTGATGCATGATCGTCGCCGGCCGTTTGCCCGTACGGAATTCGCGCATCTGCTGCAGCAGGTAGTCGCGATTCTGTCCGGCAAGGCTGGGGGGGATGCCATCGACACTGCGGCCATCGGTGCCATGGCAGGTGAAACAGGTTGCAGCCAGGCTGCGTGCATAGGTGGGATCGGCGGGCTGCTGGGCAGAAACCGGCGCGGCAAGCAGGCCGCACAGAGCCAGCAGGACGTGCGGGGTCGAGAGTCTCGACATGGGTGTTCTCCTGGTTAAAGAAGGCTGCAGGGCACACGTGGGTACCGCGACCAGCGACCATCAATTTTTTTTATGGAAACAGTGTCCACGCGCATGGGGAC
>JAJTHX010000265.1 GCA_021300125.1 Betaproteobacteria bacterium
CGGTGGCCACGTCCTCTGCCTTCACCGGCGAGTTCAACCAGGATGTGACCCGCGCCGAGTTCCTGCGCCTGATCGCCTCGAAGCTGTAAAAAAATATTCAATTAAATCAAGTACTTATAGATCGCCCGCAATGAACGCCGACACCCGCCTCAGCGACACCATCGTCGGCCAGGTGCTGCCGGCCGTGCGGCGCGGCGAGATGGTGATCCTGGTGGACAGCGAGGAGCGCGAGAACGAGGGCGACCTCTATGTCGCCGCCGAGCGCGCCACACCCGAGGCGATCAACTTCATGGCCGCCGAGGCGCGCGGCCTGGTGTCTCTGGCGCTGACTGAAGACCGGCTGCGCACGCTGGGGCTGTCGCTGATCACGGATGACACCGGCAACCAGACCAAATTCGGCACCGCCTTTGCCACGCCGATTGACGCGCGGGAGGGTGTGGGCTCGGGCATGTCCGCGCATGACCGCGCGCGCACCATCGCGGTCGCGATTGCCGACAACGCCAAGCCGACCGACCTGATCCGCCCCGGCCGCCTGCAGACCCTGCGCGCGGTGGATGGCGGCGTGCTGTCGCGGCGCGGCCACACCGAAGCCGCGGTGGACCTCGCGCGGCTCGCCGGCCTCAAGCCCGCCGGCGTGATCTGCGAGATCATGAATCCCGACGGCAGCATGGCGCGCATGGCCGAGCTCGAGGCCTTCGCCCAAAAGCACAACATCCTGATCCTCAAGATCAACGACCTCGCCGCCTGGCGCGAGCGCGAGCGCGACATCCGGCGCAAGGCCGAGACCGTGCTGCCGACCAGCAAGGCCGGCGAATTCAAGATGATCGTCTACGCCGACAACCTCGAGACCCAGCTCTTTGTGGCGTTGGTGAAAGGTGAAGTGAACAACGGCGAGCCGGTGCTGGTGCGCCTGCATTCGCAGTGCCTGACCGGCGACGTCTTCGGTTCCGAACGCTGCGACTGCGGCGAACAGCTCGATGCCGCGTTAGGCAAGATCGAAGAAGCCGGCCGCGGCGTGCTGGTCTACATGTTCGATGAGGGCCGCGGCATCGGGCTCCTCAACAAGATCCGCGCCTACGCGCTGCAGGACCAGGGCCACGACACCGTCGAAGCCAACCACGCGCTGGGCTTCGCTGCCGACATGCGCGACTACAGCGCCGGCGCGCACATCCTCTCCGACCTCGGCGCCCGCCAGGTGCGCCTGATGACCAACAACCCCGACAAGGTCGCGGCGCTCGCCGACTACGGCCTGGAGGTGGTGGAGCGCGTCGCGGTGGAAGTGCCGCCGCGCAAGGCCAACGAGAACTACCTTGCCACCAAACGCAGCAAGTTCGGACACCTGCTGTCGATGGTGGGTGGGGCGCCGGAGAAAAAGTAGGGTTGGTCGCTTTGCGTTTGTTACATGCGGACGCTCAAAGAATAATTGACCCCTGTAACTTTAGGTTCTGGTGCTAGTCATGTTTAAGGGGATCAATGGTAAATACTTTGATCGCGCCTTCAATGTCGCGCTGCCGTTCCTTGGACAGCCTTTCCCAAGTATCTTTCCCATTTCGCTATGGTTTAGATTGAGATCTTTCATTCTTTGCCGGGTTCGGTTGCGCCAGTTCATAATTGTTTTCTAGCGTTTATTTGAGCGTCTGATGTGAGTCTCGATAAGTCAGTTCAGAGAGATTGTATAAACAAAAAATTAGTCGCCCCTGACTTGTTCGCGGCTATCTTAAAACCGCTTCGTCAACGTCAGCGTCTGCCCATCCCGCTGCATCTCCGTGCGGTTCAGAAAACTCATCCCCAGCAGCACCACCTTCAGGCCGTCGCCTTCCATCACCACGGCATCGACACCGTGGAGCGTGATGTCGCCGACCTTCACCGTGTCGAGCCTGACCCGCCAGGCGGCGGCCTTGCCGTTGGCGGTTTCGGTGTAGCCGCGCTGGCCGGAGAGGTAGTGGATGCCGAGGCGGCGCGCTTCGGCGGCCGGCAGTGCGATGCTGGTGGCGCCGGTATCAACGAGGAACTGCACGGTGCCGCCGTTGATCTGGCCGAGCGTGAGGTAGTGGCCGCGGGCGTCGGGGCTCAGCACGACGCGGCCGCTGGACGCCGAGGCGGGGCTGCCGCCGGCAAAACGCCCGCTGGCGCCGGGCACCAGGGTCTGGCGTTTGCCCTGGAATTCGATCACCGCGCTGCTGCTGTCGGCGCTGATCAGGCGGATGCCTTCGGGTGTGGTCTGGCCCACCGAAACGGTGCGCGGTGCACTGCTGTTGATCACCAGCACGGCCTTGCCGGGGAACAGCGCCGCGACACTGATGTCATTGGCATGGGCCATGCTTGCGATCAGCAACAGCCCGGCTGTCGCGCAGGCCCTACAATCCATCCACCGTTTGAATCGACGCATCGCCATTGCCCCCATGAAGCCTGTTGCCATTTTTCGCCACTCCCCGACTGAAGGTCCGGCTTATTTTGCCATGTACCTTGAGCGGCACCGGATTCCGTACCGCATCATCAAGCTCGATGCCGGCGAGGCGGTGCCGGCGTCGCCGGCCGAGTTTGCCGGGCTGTGCTTCATGGGCGGGCCGATGAGCGTCAACGACGACCTGCCCTGGGTGGCGCTCGCATGCGCGCTGATCCGCGATGCGGTAGAGCGGGACGTGCCGGTGATCGGGCATTGCCTCGGCGGCCAGCTGTTGGCCAAGGCGCTGGGTGCGCTGGTGACGCGCAACCCGGTCAAGGAAATCGGCTGGGGCGAGGTGCGCGTGCTCGACGGGCCGCTGGCACGGCAATGGCTGGGGGCAGACCTGAAGCGCTTTCTGTCATTCCACTGGCATGGCGAGACTTTTGCCATTCCGCCGGGGGCGACGCGGCTGATGGAAAGCGCCTGGTGCGCGAACCAGGGCTATGTGCTGAACGACCGCCACATCGGCATGCAGTGCCATGTCGAGATGACGCCAGCGCTGATCCGCAGCTGGTGCCGCGACTGGGCGCAGGAGGTTGAGGCGCTGGCCGGGCGTGTGGCTTCGGTGCAGACGCCTGCAGAGATGGAAGACGGCATCGAGGACAAGGTGCGTGCCCTCAATGCCGTGGCGGACCGGATTTACAACCGCTGGGTACAGGGCCTCGCGCGCTGAGCGCGTGCAGGTTCAGGTCAGCAGCGTCCACGCTGCGCCGGCCAGAGCGCAACCGCCGATCACCGGCATGATGCCCACCTTGTAGCGCCACAGTGCGACAAAGGCGGCGATGCCGATCACCGCCGAGGGCCAGTCGAAGC